>CAZKOL010000024.1:0-27796 GCA_964554375.1 uncultured Dehalococcoidales bacterium | reverse complement strand
TATTTATCTGCCAGAGTTGCGGTAGGGAAAGCCCCAAGTGGGAGGGGCGCTGCCCGGGTTGCCAGGAATGGAACTGCCTGGTCGAGACCACGGTTGCGACAGGCAAACATGCAATCGAAAGCAAGCCGGATACTGCGGGGCGCCTGTTGGAGCTGGTGAAGCTGAAGCGCGACGACTATTCCCGCATCAGCCTCACGATCGGCGAATTGGATCGTGTGCTGGGAGGAGGATTGGTCGCTGGATCTGTGGTGCTGGTCAGCGGCGACCCCGGCATAGGCAAGTCAACGCTGCTGTTGCAGGTGTCGGACGCAGTCACTAAAAACAGGGAAGGCCAGGTTGTGTACGTATCGGGGGAAGAATCGTCACAGCAACTCAGGATGCGTGCGGAGAGGCTGGGCGTCAGGGGTGGTGGGCTGTACGTCTATCCTGAGACTAATATGGAAAATATAATGGCAGGATTGGAATCGATGCAACCATCCCTGGTGGTGGTAGATTCGGTTCAGACCGTCTACCTGGAGGATATCAACGGCGCGCCGGGTAGTATCAACCAGATCAGGGAGTGCACGCTTCGTCTATTGAGGTGGTCTAAAAAGACCGGTGTGCCGGTCTTTATCTCGGGACACGTGACCAAGGACGGATCTATCGCGGGGCCTAAAGCCCTTGAACATATCGTGGATGTCGTGCTCAGCCTGGAGGGGGAGTCATTCAACAGCTACCGCATCTTGAGGAGCACCAAGAACAGGTTCGGCTCCACCAATGAGGTCGGAGTATTCGAAATGGGCAGCGCCGGTCTGGTTGAAGTTGCCAATCCATCTCAGTTTTTCCTGGAATCGTACGTGAACGGCGCCATCGGC
Source organism: uncultured Dehalococcoidales bacterium (assembly GCA_964554375.1). Classification (GTDB taxonomy): domain Bacteria; phylum Chloroflexota; class Dehalococcoidia; order GIF9; family UBA5629; genus CAIMUM01. The sequence continues at coordinate 26,942 of CAZKOL010000024.1, read as the reverse complement.
GCCGCGGTCGTGCCGACACTAGAAGGCAGCCGTCCCCTGCTGGTGGAGATACAGGCCTTGACCAGTGCCGCTGCCTATGGCCCGCCCAGGCGGATCAGCAACGGCGTCGATTTCAACAGGCTTTTATTGATATGCGCCGTCCTGACCAGGCGTGCCAATGTTGGGTTGTATAACCAGGATGTCATTGTTAACGTTACAGGCGGCATCAGAATATCCGAACCGGCAGCCGACCTGGGCATTGCCATGGCCATTGCCTCCAGCTTCAGGGATGCCAGGTCTATACCGGGGACTGTGGCGGTGGGTGAGATAGGACTGAGTGGGGAGCTCCGGTCCGTCCCGCAGATGGACAGGAGGATCTCGGAGGCCGCCAGGCTGGGCTTCACAAGGTGTATTATACCGGCCGCTGTCAAAAAGCCGTTTGACGGTTCTGACGGCCTGCAGGTAATCAGGGCAGGCAACTTAGCGGAAGCACTGCGGGCGGGACTTGAGAAAACGGCTAAGAAAAAGGACGTAGATGAGCAGTAAAACTGCCGGGGTGACCGCCATAGTGGTGGGCGCCGGCAGTGGCAGCAGGATGGGCGAGAGTAAGGCGTTTCTGGATCTGACCGGGAAGCCGCTCATCGCCTGGCCCGTTGAAGTCCTTCAATGCAATAAAAATGTTAAAGAGATCGTACTGGTTTTACATAATAGTAACCTGGATGAAGGCAAAAGGCTTGCTGAAAAAATGGGATGGACAAAAGTCAGGCATATATGTGTGGGAGGTGTACTGCGGCAAGATTCGGTAAAGAAAGGTTTGGACACCGTCCGTGGCTGTGAGCTGGTGCTGGTGCACGATGCCGTCCGCCCTTTTCTCACCGATAAGCTGATAGACGAAGGCATACAGGCTGCCCGGTCCACGGGATCGGCAGCCGCGGCTGTACCGGTCAAGGATACGGTTAAGCAGGTGGATGAAAACCACATCGTGACCGCGACGCTGCCGCGCAGCCGGCTGATGGCTGTTCAGACGCCACAGGTCTTTCGATATAAAATATTGAAAGAGGCATACGGTTCGCTGGAAGGCGAGGTCACGGATGATGCCTCCGCCGTCGAGCGAATCGGCTTTAAAGTGAAGCTGTACGCGGGGGATTATGCGAATATTAAAATCACCACCCGGGAAGACCTGGCACTGGCGGAAATAATCGCAAAGCGAAGGTGATATTATGAGAGCAGGTATAGGTTACGATGTTCATCCACTGGCGCCGGGACGCACCCTGGTGTTGGGAGGGGTCGATGTGCCGTTCCAAAAAGGGCTGGACGGCTATAGCGACGCCGATGTTCTGGTTCATGCCATCATGGATGCTCTTCTGGGCGCTGCCGGATTAAAGGATATCGGGCATCAATTCCCCTCCGGTGATCCGTTGTACAAGGACGTCTCCAGCGTCCATATGCTGGAGCACGTGGGGCGCAAGGTGGCTTCGGCCGGTTACGTTATTAAAAACATCGATAGCCAGCTGATTGCACAGGAACCAAGGGTGGCCCCGTATATCGACCAGATGAGGCGCAATATCGCGCTGGCTCTGCGAATAGAGGAGGATCAGGTGATGGTCAAGGCCACTACAACGGACGGCCTGGGATTTGTTGGCAGGGGTGAAGGGATGGCCGCCTACGCCGTGGCCATGCTCGAGGAATAATTTTACTTGATACGAGGTGACTCATGAAGATATTCAATACTCTATCAGGGCAAAAGGAGGACTTCACGCCCGCGGGCGACGAGGTAAAGATGTACGTATGCGGTGTGACCGTTTATGATCTCTGCCACTTCGGTCACGCGCTCTGTTACGTATCCTTCGATGTAGTCAGGCGCTACCTCGAATATCGGGGATACAGGGTTAAGTACGTGCAGAATTTCACCGATATCGACGATAAGATCATCAACCGCGCCAGGGAAAGAGGCATTGCATGGAAGGACCTTGTGGAAAAATACATAGTCGAGTATTTTACCGATACCGATGCCCTGAATATCAAGAGGGCAACCATCTACCCGCGGGCTACTGAGGAGATACCGCGAATTCTCGAGGTGATCAGGGTGCTGCTTGAAAAAGGGCATGCCTATCAATCCGATGGCAGCGTATATTTCCGGGTCAAGAGCTTCCCTGAGTATGGCAAGCTTACGCACCAGAGCGCTGATGATATGCGCGTTACTGCGACGGCTGAAGCGGAAAAAAAAGAGGACCCGCTTGATTTCGCCCTCTGGAAGGCGGTCAAGCCGGGTGAGCCTTCCTGGCCCAGCCCCTGGGGTGACGGCCGGCCGGGCTGGCACATCGAATGTACTGCCATGTCCACCGGCCACCTCGGCAATTCGCTGGATATACACGGGGGCGGGCAGGATCTGATATTCCCGCATCACGAGAACGAGATAGCCCAGTCAGAATGCTACACAGGCGTTGTACCCTTCGTGCGCACCTGGATGCATAACGGGTTTTTGCAGCTCGGCACTGACAAGATGAGCAAGTCGCTGGGAAACCTCGTCACAATTAAAGAGGCGCTGGCGCGCAATAGCTCCGACGCAATCCGGCTCTTTATTATCAGCTCCTATTACAGGATGCCGCTCAAGTACAGCACAGAGGCGCTTGACGCGGCCGAAAACGGCCTTGATCGCCTGCGGCAGGCCCTCAAGGCCGAGGGTAAACCGGGTGGAGCTATGCTTGATGCCGCGCCTTTCACTGCCCGCTTTGTCGAATACATGGATGACGATTTCAACGCGCCGCAGGCGGTGGCAGCCATGTTCGACCTCGTACGTGAAATCAACCGCGGCAACGAGAAAGGGCTTGACATCCGGGATGCGCAAAACACTCTGAGGGAGCTGGCAGGTGTAATAGGCTTTACTCTGCAGGAGAGTAAAAAACTATCGGCCCAGGAAGAGAAAGAGATAGAGGCTCTTATAGCCGCACGCAACGAATACCGCAAGGCCAAAGAATGGAAGCTGGCCGATGAAGTGCGCGAACGGCTGTCAAAGATGGGCGTTGCCATCGAGGATACTGCGAAGGGCACTGTCTGGAAAGTAGCCAGGTGATTCAGCGCGAAGTCTGGTTGAGCAGTTTTATGGTATCACCCACGTGTGCCCCAAGGATCGAGGCCGCGCTGCCGTCCCTGAAAGACAGCTCGAGGTAGTCGTTACTGCCTATCAGGGCCATCAGTCCGCTGCCCTGTGAATAGTACCGGCTGGTGTTATCGATGCGCTGGTTCCTGACCCCGACCGCGGCCCCTCCCGGGGGTATGTCCCGGCTGCGAAGATCGGTTATCAGGTTGCCGAAGCGATCGATGTGTATAATGTGGCCGACTGTTTGTCCCGAAGCATCTTTGAAAGGGACGGGGATGGGAAAAACTGTGAGGCGGTCTAATTTCTCACCGAAATCCGTAATAGGAATATCCAGCGAAAGGTGTGCGGCCACCGGGGCAAATATGTCGCGCCCGTGGAAAGTGGCACTCACCGGATGCCTCCAGTACTCCTTTGCAGTGAGCGAGACTGCTTCGCACCCCTCCGGCACGGCCCGGCTGCTCGCTTGGTCTGCCGCGGAGAGGTGGTGCGCCCCCTGCGAGTCGGCTATTTCGTGGAGCACGTAGCTCAGAATGCCGTTGTCGGGCGTAACGAAGCAGGCGGACGGTGTTTTCAGGATAACTGCCCTGCGGTGGCTGCCCACGCCCGGGTCTACCACCACGATGTGAATGCTGCCCTCGGGGAAATAGCGCCAGGAAGTGTGTATGAGGAATGAGGCTTCTCGTATGAATTGGGGTTCCACCGAATGGGAGATATCGACCATGCTTGCCTGCGGATTAATACCGAGGATGACACCCTTCATGCTTGCGACGTAACCGTCGCCGGTGCCGAAGTCGGTCGTCAGCGTGATGACACGCGACATGCCGTTATGCCTCCCTGCTAAGCCGAGCTAACCCTGACTATCACAATAGAAAGGATTATGAACAGTACTGACAGAACAATGGTGACCTGGAAGAGGGTTTTCTCTACGCCGCGCTTGGTCCGGTACACTCCGTCCGCCTGGCCGAAAATACCTCCCAGGCCGCCGCCCTTGACCTGCAGGGCCAGGACGATAATAAGCGCGACCGCAAGTACAATCTGTGCAATGGTCAAATATATGGGCATGCTAGTTTCCTCCGAGTTTATCAACGATTATCGGCCTGACAACCGCAGGGTTAGCCTTCCCTCTGGAAGCTTTCATGACCTGCCCGATAAGGAAAGTCAAAGAGGCTTCTTTTCCGGCCCTGTAGTCGGCTACGGCCTTCTCGTTATCTGCAATAACCTTGTCTATTATTATAGCAAGTTCACCGCTGTCGCTGATTTGAACCAGACCTTTCTCCGCGACAATAGAGGCTGCGGACTTGCCGGACTCGAACATCTCTTCAAAGACTGCCTTGGCCAGCGGCCCGCTTAAAGTCCCTTTTTCAACCAGTTCGAGCATTTCCACCAGTTGTCCGGGCTGTACACGGCTGTCACCGATCTGCCTGTTAGTCGAGTTGAACAGGCGGGTGAAATCGCCCAGCATCCAGTTGCCTATGGTCTTGGCTTTTTTGCTGATGTCCTTTTCTCCCGTAGCTGATACTATAGCCAGGCAATCCTCAAAATAGGCGGCCATGGCCTTGTTTTCGGTCAGCAGGCCGGCGTCGTAAGGGGTCAGGTTGTATTGTCTGACGAACCGGTCGAATCTAGCTTCCGGCAACTCAGGAAGCGATGCCCGGATCTTTTCCACCTGCTGGCGGCTGAAAGACAGGGGAGGCAGGTCCGGCTCAGGGAAATACCTGTAATCGTGGGCATATTCCTTGCTGCGCTGGCTGACTGTAATGCCCTTATCGTCCACCCAACCCCTGGTCTCCTGGGCTATTTTGCCTCCTGTACCCACTACTTCCCGCTGTCTCCTCTCCTCACATTCGAGAGCGCGGTAAACGGCGCGGAAGCTGTTCATATTCTTGACTTCAACCTTGCCCAGATATTCCTTGGTCCCAACAGGACGGATGCTGATGTTGGCATCACAGCGGAAGCTCCCCTCCTCCATGTTGCCCGTTGATACACCCAGGTACTGAAGGATGGTCCGAAGCTTAACCAGGTAAAGCCGCGCTTCTTCGGGTGAGCTCATATCTGGCTCGCTGACTATCTCCATCAGCGGCATGCCGGCGCGGTTGACATCCACCAGGCTGTAGCTTACGCCCTCGGGGGAAGTGCGGTGCACCAGCTTGGCCACATCCTCTTCGAGGTGAACACGCGTGATGCCTATGTTCTTTTTCTTGCCTTCAATATCAATCCCCAGGTACCCCTTGACGCTCATGGGCAGGTCGTACTGCGATATCTGGTAGCCCTTCATCAAGTCGGGATAGGGATAGTTCTTGCGGTCGAATTTGGCATGCTCCGGAATGGAGCAGTTAAGCGCCAGGGCAGTCATAATGGTGAATTCCACAGCCCTCCGGTTAATAGTAGGGAGAACGCCCGGCATTCCCATGCACACCGGGCAGACATGCGTATTGGGAGGGTCGCTGGCATAGTTGGCGCTGCATGCGCAGTACATCTTGCTGCTTGTCAGCAGCTGCGCATGGACCTCTAAACCGATGACCGTCTCGTAGTTCACAGCGGTTGATAGTATAGCAGCATCGTACCGAAGCTTCAAACCGTTGACATTTGGATATAAAAGTTATATAAATACGACAATTATATCTTATGAATATTTCACAAAACATAACTATTTCCCTCGCGAGCAGGGAAGATCGGCTGGAAAGTATCAGCGAAAATATCCTTCTGCTATTGCCGCAGTTATATAGGACATTGCTCAGGGTGAGCCATGGGAAGACCATGAAGAACCCTTTAAACATGCAGTTGCGCATGCTGATCATGCTTACACATGCCGGCATGATGCAGCCTTCAGATATTGGAATCCGCATGGGCATCTCTAAGCCTAATGTATCCGCTCTGACAGATAAGCTGATCGTACTGGGATACGTAGAGCGCAGGCCTGACGATAAGGACAGGCGGGTCGTACATATAGCGATAACAGCGAGGGGGCGGAAGTTTTTGGCAAACCGTCTCCAGCTTGTTAGGAAAGGCATAAAGTATAACCTGTCAGTGCTGGGGCCCGACGACCTGGAAAGTTTATACGAGGCACTGGACACGTTCAAAAGGATCATATCCAAGGTGGACCAGGCTTAATTATGAAACCGCAAATACTTAGAATATCCTCAGGAGTAAAACCGGTATGAACAAGAGATTTTTTTCCGGGTTGACTGCTATTGTTTTAGCAACGGCGATTATTTTCGCAGGCTGCAACGGGTCGCCGGCGCCGGGGCAACTGTCTGTAGCCCGTGTTCAGAAGGGCGACATGGAAGTGAAAGTCAGCGCCGATGGCACTATCGAGATGCCGTCCGCGGTCAACCTTTACTTTGATACCACCATGTTCACTCCTCCCTACAGCGGACGGATAAAAGCCGTGTATGTGCAGAAAGGCGATATGGTCAGGGCCGGCACGACACTGGCCAAGCTGGACGATACCACTCAGAGGCTGGCCGTGGAAGCGGCGCAATACGTTCTGGAACTGGCCATCAACAACGTGGTGCAGACCGTATGCTGTGGCGTCAACCGCTCGCCGGGATTTTACTGTGACGCCGTGGCATTTATGCGGTTTGAGTTCGCCCAGAAGGAACTGGAGAAGGCGCGTGTCCTCTTGCAAACGGGCTATTACGAAGACGCTGCCAGGCAGGTAGCTCTGGCTAAATACGATCTTGAAGGGGCGAAAATATTTTACAGCGACCCCGCTTACCGCCATGTCAGGCTGGACCTGATAGACATAACGCAGTCTGGCTACACCGACTACGATATTGACCTGGCCATCGGGAAGCTGTCGGCCGAGATAGACAACCTGACGGCGCTGCAGTCCTTATTCAAAGACGGGAACTACACCGGCGCTGCTGATGCCATACAGTCGATGCTGACCGAGATGGGCGATACCCACAGCGTGGTCAAGAGATTGAACCACCTGCCGCAGAATTCCATCTATCCCGATACCTGTACCGGGTACACGGTGGTCAGCGAGATACTGATCTCGCTGGACCTGTTAGATACTCTTACGCAGGAGAAGGAGTTCGACGCGTTAAAGTTCGCCGAAACGCTGGCAACGGTCAAACATGATATGGAATTGAGCGAAAAGATCCTGGATGAGAATGTCTCCACCTACCGCGCCGGACTCAATCTCAAGACGCAGCGAGACTACAATATCGCTATCCAGACGGCTATTATAAATCTGCAGCGTGCCAAGCAGGCCCTGCTTAAGACCGAACTGCTGGCGCCCTTCGATGGCCGGGTTACAGATATCAACCTGCGTGCCGGGGATATGATAACCCAGAGGTACGCGGTGACGGGCATGCCGATCGATTCATACGTGATCCAGCTGGCCAACGTCGATTCCGTCCGTATGACCGGACTCATGGATGAGATCGACATCGCCAGGGTAGCCGGTAAGCCGCTGGCTGAACTGAAGCCGGTGATACTGGTGGATGCCTTCCCCGGCCGTCAGTTCAATGGCCGCGTTACTTTTATCTCGCCCTTCGGTCCTGCGCAGTCCAACAGCATACAGTACTACGGTACAGCGCAGACCACATTGCCGACATACAAAATCGAGATAGCGCTGGACCCCGCGGAGACCGCTTACCTGACAGGCGGGATGACGGCAGAGGCAGAGATAGCGGTGGAGGCTCGCATCGGTGTGCTGACGGTGCCCAACAGCGCCATAAGCGGGAAGAACGGGAACTACACGGTGCGCGTGCTCAAAGACGAGGAAACGCACTTGACGGAGCAACGCCCGGTCAAGATAGGGCTGCAAAACAAAACCTGTACTGAAATAAGCTCTGGCCTGGACGAAGGGGAGATGGTGGTATTGGAGAAGGCAGCCGTCCCGGCCAATGCGCTACGTAAGTAAGGTATGAAGCATATATATCAAGCCGGTCCAAATTCAAACGGAGGCAACAACTATGGCTGCTAAGTTATCTGAGAGAGTGAAATCAGGCCTTTCCACCACGCGGGGGAAGGTGATATTCATAGTCGCCCTGGTGGTGGTGCTGGGTGGCCTCGTCGCCCTTGGTTATCTTGTTTACCAGAGCTATAAGTACGTCAGCACCGATAACGCGCGCATCAGCGCTCCGCTTATCGCAGTGCCGGCGCTGGCCCCCAGCCAGATCATCAGCCTGGATGTCGACCTGGGCAGCTACGTCGAGAAGGGACAGAGGATCGCCGTCATGGGCGTGCCGCGCCCGGACAGCCCGGCCGACAGGCAGGGCCTCAAGGAAATACCGCTGGGCCGGGCCAGCCTGGATGCCCCGGTAAGCGGATACGTGGCCGCGGTCTGGTCGTATCCCGGGCAGGTGGTATCCGCCGGCGCCTCCATAGTCACACTTTATGACGCTTCCAACACCTGGGTAATGGCCAACATCTCCGAGGCCGACCTGCACCGGGTTCAGCCCGGCCAGGAGGTTGAAATAAAATGCGATAGTCTGGGTGGCGTCAGGCTTACGGGAAAGGTGGACGGCATCGCTGCCGCGACCGCCGCGACCTTCTCGCTCATGCCTCAGAACAACACCACGAGCAATTTTATCAAGGTGGCGCAGGTGGTGCCGATCAAGATATCGGTGGACAACCCGGCCAACTACGTGCTCATACCCGGAACGTCGGTCGAGGTTAAAATAACGACCAGATAAAAGAGTCGGCAGATGCCCAACACGAGCGAATCACGCGTCCTGGCGGTTGCCATCATCGGCACATTCATGGTGATACTGGACCAGACCATCATGAATGTGGCCCTGCCGCACATCATGGCGGTCTTCAACGAGACAGCCGACCGCGCCCAGCTCGTGGTCTCCGCCTACCTCATGGCTACAGCCATATCCACGCCGGCGGCGGCCTTCCTGGCCCAGCGCTTCGGCATAAAAAAGGTCTACCTTTTCAGCCAGGCGGGTTTCCTGGTCGGCTCCATATTGTGCGGCATGGCCTGGGATACGGGATCGCTGATTACTTTCAGGGTGATGCAGGGGCTGGCAGGCGGCCTGCTCAACCCGCTGGCCATGACATTTCTCTTCTTGAATGTGCCTCCAGAGGACCGAGGCACAGCCATGGCCATTTTCGGCATACCCATGATGCTGGCCCCCGCCATCGGTCCCACGCTGGGCGGCTACATAGTCGACTACTGGAGCTGGCGTATGGTCTTCTATGTGAACGTGCCTGTGGTACTAATAGCCATTGCCATGGGCATCTCCTGGATAGAGGAGACGCCGACCTCCGATACCGGCTTTGATGTCAAGGGTTTCTTCCTGGCGGCAGTCGGGTTCAGCTCAATCCTTTACGCCTTTTCCTACGCGCCAACCTGGCACTGGGATGATTGGCGCATCGTAACCCTGCTGATGGTGGGCTGTGCCTGCATTCTGGCATGGATCATAGTCGAGCTGCGCGTCAAGCGGCCGCTGCTCGACCTGCACATGTTTAAAACCGGCGGTTTCTCGCTCGGCATCGGCCTGACATTCGTCACCACCATCGGTCTGTTCTCGCTGGTGTTCCTGCTGCCGCTGTTCCTGCAGAACCTGCGCGGCTTCTCAGCGTTGGCCAGCGGGCTGATGGTACTGCCCTCGGTTATCGGCTCCATGATATCCATGCCCTTCGCAGGCCGGCTTTACGATAGGATCGGCCCGCGCTTTCCGACTGTGTTGGGCCTGGTCATCACCGGTGTCACCTCCCTCTGGATGCAGGTGCTGGATATCACCACGCCCGACGATACCCTGCGGCTCATCCTATTCGTCAGGGGTATTGGTGTGGGCTTTGCCATGATGCCCGTTATGACCTACGTCCTCGCCTCCGTCCCGCAGCGCATGACGGCCCAGGCCTCGGCCCTGCTGAACGTGTCGAGGACCATCTTCGCCTCTCTTGGCATAGCTATCTTCGCCACCATGCTGGATACCTTCCAGAAGACTAACCTTTCGATGATGGTGCAGACCATTACCCCGGACTCGGTTATCGCACTGCAGATGCTGTCGCAGTTGCAGGTTTACTTTATGCAGGCGGGGATGACGCTGCAGGTGGCCCAGCAGGCGGCCGTCAACCTGCTGTTCCAGTACGTGAATTTAAGGGCCAGCGTCATGGCCTTCGAGATGGATTACGTGATCAGCGCCCTGGTGGTCCTGGCCGGCGTCATCCCGGCCATGTTCCTGCCGTTCGGCCGGATCAAGAAGAACAACGGGCCTGCCATTACGATGGAGTAAAGCCGCCTAAATCCACTTTTTTCGGTGGAAGTAGAGCAGCATGCCTCCCGCCACCGCGGCCATCAGTAAAAGCACGCCCGGATAACCCCATTCGGAGTTCAATTCCGGCATGTTGCGAAAGTTCATGCCATAGAGTCCCACGATGAAGGTAAGCGGTATGAATATGGTGGCCACCACGGTCAGCACCTTCATCACTTCGTTGGTCTTGTTGCTCATGCTCGACAGGTAGATATCGATCAAGCCGCTTACCATATCGCGCGTGTTTTCGATCAGGTCCATGGCCTCGAAGATGCGGTCGTAGACGTCGCGGAAATATGCCACAGTCTCGTCCTTGATCAACGGCGAATTCTTTTTCGACAGGTCGCTCAGTATCTCCCTGGCCGGCCAGATGTACTGTCTTAGCTGCATCATGTTTTTCTTGATGCCCTGAATGGAATTCAATGTGTTGCGTGTGGGATTGGCCACCAGCTCATCTTCCTTTTCCTCTATCTGGTCGCCGAAGCTCTCGACGGTATTGAAATAGTTATCCACGATGGTGTCGATGATGCGGCAGGCCAGGAAGTCGGGGCCCATCTTGCGTACGACCGAATCGGCGATCTTTATTTCATCGCGCAGTTCCCCGAAAAAATCCCCCGGGCTTTCCTGGAAGGTTACAAGGTAGTTCTTCCCGAATACGATGCTGAGCTGTTCCGCGATGATCGAATCATTGGTTCTGTCGAATTCAAGCATCTTGAGTATCAGGAGCAGGTAATGCCCGAAATCCTCCTGCTTTACCCTGTGTCCCGTGTTGGCGATATCCTGGATGGTCAGCTCGTGCAGGTTGAAGATGCTCCCGATCGATTGCAGAAGCGCAGAATCAGTGACCTTGTCGACGTTGATCCAGGTGACGCCGGCTTTTTCCCTGCACGCTTCGCAGTCTTCGATGGATGCATCGATCTTGATCTGGTAATCAGTTTTATCGTAGTAGATGACGCTGATTGCGGAAGCGTTTGGTTCACTCATAAGTATCCGTCCCGATTCAATGTGTTTTACCCCTTGCCATCGAGGCAAATATACCACCAATGCAGAGCGCCGTAAAGACGGCGAAGGCCGTCTGCAGGCTTTGGACATACTGCGGGTACACTTCAGGTGTGACCTGTACGCGCCCCATGAAAAGGGATATCAGCAGCATGGCGATGCCCAGGCTGAACATCTGGCCGGTCAGGCGCATCGTGGCCAGGGTGGCCGACGCCACACCCAGCGATTTCTTGTCCACCGAGCTCATAACGGCATTGATGTTGGGTGAGGAGAAGAGGGCAAAGCCGGCGCCCAGCAGTATCAAGCATACTATGATGTACCACAGGGCTGTTTCAATACCGATGAATACCAGCAGCAGCAGCCCGGCGGCCGTCAACGCCATGCCCGTAGAGGCCAGTAGACGGGGCTCGATCCTGTCGGAAAGACGTCCTGCAAGCGGTGAAAAGACGGCCTGGACAACCGGCATGGCTACCAGCGCTATACCGGCGTTGCCCGGTGTCAATCCCCTTATATACTGCAGATACAGGCTGAGCAGGAAACCGACCGCGAAGGTTGCGCTGTAGTTGATGAATGCGGCGAGGTTTGAGAAGGCGAAGACCTGGTTGCTGCGGAAGAGGGAGATATCCAGCACAGGGCTTGCTGTTAAAGACTCCCATTTTACGAAGGCCGTCAGCACGGCCAGTCCGGCCGTCAGAGAAAGGAAGCCGTACCACGCCGGCAGTTCAGAGAGACCGTACATGACGGCGACCAGGCCTATGCCGTAGATGACGGAGCCTGCCAGGTCGAACGTCTCGCCGCGCGCCTCCGCCCACTCGGATTTAAGCTTCCACAGGGTAAAAATCAGCAGAACTGCGCACAGGATTGTATTGAGCCAGAAAAGGCTGCGCCATCCGAGATATTGCGTTATCAGTCCGCCCAGGAAGGGCCCCAGTGAAAGCCCCAGATAGGTGACGGCGATATTGATGCCCATGGCCTTTCCCCGCTCGCCGGGCGGGTAGACAGAGGAGATGATGGCCGTGATCGTTCCGAAGATCATGGCCCCGCCGATACCCTGTATTACACGTGCGGCTATGAGGATATCCGGCGACCATGACAGCGCGGCGATGATCGAGGCGGCGCCGAAGATTGCCCCGCCGTAGATGAAGACCTTTTTTCTGCCTTTGATGTCGGCGATGCGGCCCATCGGGATGAGAAAAACTGCCGCGGAGAGGATGAACGATGTTGCAATCCAGCTCAATGTGATGGCGTCGACCGGGTACTCCATGCCGATGGACGGCAGTGCGATGTTCACTGACGCTGACATAAAGGGTGTGAGGAAGGCCGCGATGGAGGTCACCAGGAGGACTGCTGCCCTGGGACTTTGGCCGGACGTGTCAGATTTTATAATTGTGCTCTCCGGCCATCATTCTATTTGAAAGCGGGCTACCTGAGGCTGTTTCAGCAGTTCCCACCTGCCGCGTACACCCTGGCACAGAGCTCCGAGCTCGATGTGCAGCATGGCTATGCCGCAGTCCAGCCGCTTGGCCACGGTGAATTCGGGTCCGCGTTCTTTCACATAAACTGCGATATCTCGTTCCTCTATGCGAAAACCCCAGGGCTGGCGGTTTACGGCCGATGGCGCCAGGCGGGCTGCTTCGACCGCAGAGCGTGCCCATCCCGGCCAGGAAGCTTCCGGCAATCCGCTGACCATGGAAAGCAGGGGCTTGCGCTGGTGGTTGGACCCGAAACCGCTTAATACCTTCTCCTCGAATGACCATTGCTCCCTGGTATAGCCCACGGGCGATACACAGATCAGCCTCTCTTGTTTCTCAAGTTTAATCATGGCCCTGACCGCTTTAGCGTTATACGTGAGCGCCACCCAGCAGGTGCCCAGGCCGAGCGAAGTGGCCTCGAGTATAGCGGTCTCACCCGTATAGCCCATTTTCTCCTGCATGTTGGGATCGGAAGTATCGCCTATGAAGGCTAAAAAAGCCGGAGCGCCTTTGATATTGCTGTAAAAACCGAGCGCATTGGCGAAGATATCGTCAGGCGGCTTGTCGATGAACTCCACACGCACGCCGCTGTAGGGCCTGAATCCGCTGCATACATCATGGAGCCTCTTGCGGCTTTCTGCTCCTATGGGCTTGTCCTTATCGTAGTTGCGGCGAGAGCATCTGGCGTTGATGGCCGGGTACCACCCGGGCGATATTTCTATCATAACTTGACCCCCATTATATTAGGTTTCCCTGTAGTGGGCATACCTTCAGGTGCGCCTGTTATGCGGACGGGTTTAAAAACCCGTCGCCACGGCGTTTCTCAAAAATCCTCGCCAGTAGAATGCTCAACAAGTACAACACGATCAATGGCAGGGCTATCAGCGTCTGGTTGACAGGGTCGAGGGTGGGAGTGATGACTGCACCCAGCACAAAGGCCAGTATGACAGCCCATTTCCACTGGGCTGCCATCCATTTCGAGGACAGTATGCCCAGCCTGGCCAGAAGGGTGGTGATAACGGGAGTTTCGAATACCAGGCCGATGGCCAGCAGCAGCCTGGAAACCAGCGAGATGTAGTTGCCTATCCTGATCTGGGGAGTGGCTATGCCTGCGCCGAAGCTCAGCAGGAACTGCATGGCGGGTGGGATGAGCACGAAGTAGCCGAAGAGCACACCGCCGGAAAACATCAGGATGATGAATGGCAGGATGATCCAGACGTACTTCCTTTCCCCCGGTGTGAGTGCCGGCGATACAAAGACTATTAGTTCGTAGACCAATACCGGCATGGCGATGATGATGCCGCCGATCAGGCACACCTGCATGTAGGTGCCCAGCATCTCGGTCACCTCTACGAAGATCAGGTTGATATCGCCGGCCGGCCGGATGAGTATGGCGAAAAGCTGGTCGGCGAAGGCGAATGCGATAAGGATGCCGGCGGCTATGGCTGCCAGGCAGACGATCAGCCGCCTCCGTAATTCCTCGAGATGTGTTGAGATGCCTTTCAAATCAGAGGAGCTCATTTGATACAGGTTTAAGGCGGGACCTGGCGGGAGGGCTTGTCCCCGTCGCCCGGCCGTCCCGGTTTTTCTCCTTCCAGTTCTTTAGATAGGCTGTTTTGTATATCCGAGGCGTCTTTCGACAGTTTGCGCATGACCTGGCCGGCCGTCTTGCTTAGGTTCACTATGCGTTTGGGCCCGAATAGTACAAAGGCTATTAAAAGGACGAAAATTATCTCCGGCAGGCCGATCCCAAAAAAGTCCATGGCTTACAACTGCTTCACAGGAATAGTTGAAATGGAAATTATAAAGATTGTGCGTTTGAGCTGTCTTTGTCCTTGCCTGCGGCATCGGTCTTGTCGGCCCCGGACCCCTGGTCTTTTCCATCTTCGCCCGAAGCGCCTTTGCGGAAGTTGCGTATAGCTTTTCCCAGGGCGTCTCCGATCTGGGGCAGCCGGGTGGCGCCGAAAACCATCAAGACTATCAGGAGGACAAGTAACAGCTCAGGTATGCCGAAACTGCGAAACATAGCTCACTTCCTGTTAATATCAGTCGTATCTATACAAAGGATACGTACGGGTAATTTCTAACACAAATACCCTGCTTAGTCAAAGATGTCGATCGTATCCTCAGGCGGTGACTCGGATGGCCGCCTCACCGGCCACGGGGCATTTGTATTCGCACAGTCCGCAGCCGATGCAGCGACCGGCCAGCACTGTTGGGCGCTGCAGTGTTATTTTGCTGCCGTCCTCCTTTTTTACTTCGGTTGTACTCAGCAGTATGGCTTTGCGGGGAACCGGGCACATCTCCTCGCAGACGCTGCAGGGCGTATTCTGCGCCCAGGGCAGGCAGCGACTGCGGTCGATGAATGCCCTGCCTATAATCGTGACCTTCTTCCTGGCCAGGCTAAGCGCCGGTATGGCTGCCACGGGGCAGGCCTGGCCGCAGGCGTTGCAGGAGTACTGGCAGAAGCCGCTGCGCATGACCAGCAGCGGGGTCCAGAGCAGTTCGCCCCCCGCCTCCAGACGCGAGGGCTGTATCGCGCCGGTCGGGCAGGCCTTGATGCACTCGCCGCAGCGTATGCATTTGGCCGTCATGTCCTCCTCGTTGGCCCCGGGCGGGCGGATAATGTACGGATTGGGCCGTCTGCTGAAGGGGTTGAGCTTGAAGAGCACGGCCAGGAGGACGCCCGCGCCCAGTCCCAGGAAAAGCTGGCGGCGCACCGGGTCGTAGCTGTTGAGCTTCGCCGGCGCGTACACGGCGCCGAAATCGCTGGTCGAGCAGGGGCAGGAGTCCATGCATTTCAGGCACATGATACACTCGCCCGGATCGCTGGAGCAGTCTTTATCCCTGCGTATGGTGCCGGTGGGGCAGGCGTTTTCGCACAGCTTGCATTTGATGCAGCTATCGTTGACGCGCCGGCGCACCAGGCTGATCTTGCTGATAAGTCCGTAGAAAGCTCCCAGCGGGCATAGGTAGCGGCACCAGAACCTCTCGGCGACGAGGTTCAACAATATGATGCCCGCGAATATAGCGGCGAAAAGCCAGCCGTCCGGGTAACTTAGCTGAGTGGTCGGTAGCAGCAATGATCTAATAGTCGTATCGAAGCGCGTCAGCGGCTCATGGAGAGCAGGTACATTGTTGAGTGCAGACTCCGCGGCATTGATTGCGAAGTCGAGGCCGGGCCACACAGCGGTGGCGAAGGTACGCACCATGATAGTAAGAGGGTCGAATATCAGTAGCGTCAGGTTGGATAACACGGCTGCGGCTATTACGGCGATGAGGATGATGTATTTAGCGGACCTCCAGCCGTCGGCGATCTTAATTTTCCTGCTGCGCCATTTATTGAAGGGAAACCATTCAATCACAGTGCCCAGCGGGCAGAGCCAGCCGCACCAGGCCCTGCCGAAGACTAGCGATAGTGCCACCATTGTCAGTGAGATGGCTAAGAGTGGCTGGATACTCCTGCTGGCTATGATATTGGCCAGCGCTGCCAGAGGATCGAGGCGCATCAGCAGAGGAAGCGCGCCTGAGAAAAGAGCCAGGAAGCCGAGGAAGGCGATCACCTGCACGGACGTGCGTAAGTTAAGCCAGCTCCGCGTGTTCCAGCCGGCCGGTTTCTTTTTATTAGCTGCCAAGCGTGATTTCCTTGACGTCCAGCTTGCTGAGGTCGTTGCTGCCCAGGCCCATGCCGGCGGCTATCTTTATATGTGGTATATCGTCGGGCTGGAGTCCGAAGAGCGAGGTGGCATAGCTGTCCACCGCCACGATATCTGTCCCGGCGATAACAGTGTCCGGCTTTTCGACGTCCTTGAGGTTGCCCCCCGTGGGGCCGTTGGCCGTCAGGATACGGATTGCGTCGATGATGGTCAGCGTCGGCCTGACGCGGCTGGCCAGGTCGGCGATGCGCTGGTGGAGGTTGAGATGAAAAAGCTGGGCGGAGTTGATGGCGCCCATCAGGTTTTTCATGCCCAGTGTGAGCAGCGACGATCCATGCTGCTTGGCAATGGGCATATTGATGAGGACGTCGGCCTTGAGGATGTCCTCGTAGATGTCCCACTTCTTGATGTCCCTGCCCAGCGGTATATCGGTGGAGGCGTAATTGAAGCGGGACATCAACTCGATCTCGCCGCCCGCATTCTCCACCTGTTCCCTGATCCCGCTGTTTATAAAGCCCGATTCAGCCGTCCCGCTGAAGGGCTTGTCCATTACGCGCACCCTGCCCGCGCCGGCCTCCAGGCAAAGCTTAACCACGGCGGCCACCAGCCAGGGATTGGTGGTGGCGGCGTACTCGTAGGTCCGCATGGCCGGGCCGATATTGGGCTTAATGATGACGTTGTCGCCCTTTTTAACGAAGCGTTTCATGCCGCCCAGCAGTTCAATGGCCTTGCGCGCCAGGTCCTCCGGATCGCCGCCGCGCACAACAGCGATGTCCGGGTATTTGGCGGACGATGCTTCAGGCTCGTTCTTTTCCGGAATTGCCGGCGCAGGTATGGTGGCTGGAACCACCTGAGGCGCAGCGCAGGCGCTGACAAACCTTGCAGCGAGTAATGCGCCGATACCTGCAAGGGCGAACCTGAGAAAATCGCGGCGGGTGAATTCTGCCATAAATATCAGGTATAAGGAATTATAGGAAGAGGGTGACGGCGAGTCAAAGCTACGTTTTACCCAAAGCGCATATCATGTAACGCCTGTTGTTGAATTAGTTGTGCCGATTACATATAATCCAGGCCTAAAGACGAGGAGGTGATAGCGAATGGCAAAGCTGAACGAGGAGATGAAGGCCCTCATTGCAGGACAGCAGGCTTACGTGGGGACTGCCAGTCCGGAGGGCAAGCCGAACATCGCTCTGAAGGGCAGCACCAAGGTACTGGACGATGAGCATATTTCCTTTTACGAGATGTCCGGGGGAAGGACCTGGCAGAACGTGCAGAAGAACCCCTGGGTGGTGATTGTGGTGGCCGACCGCGGCAAGATGCAGGGCTACAGGTTTGAGGGGACGGCTGAGATCGTATCGGACGGGCCGATGTACGACGATGCTAAAAAGCTGGCCGAGGCCATGAAAATCCCCGTACCGCCCAAGGCCGCGGTCAAGGTTAAGATAGAGGAGATATACAACCTGGGAAAGGGCGGGATGAAAGTATCCTGACCGGCAACCGGAATAAAAGGAAGGAGGCTACAAAATGGCAGTTGATTATCCGGTTAGTCTAAAAGTCGAATACCCGGAACGCAATCTGAACCGGCTGATAACATTCTTCCGCATCTTCACGGTAATACCCATTTTGATCATACTTTACCTGCTGATGGGGAGCAGCTTCCAGACCGGGTCCAAGGAAGCGGGTACGATCGTCTCCGGCATTGGCCTGATCTTTCTCCCGCTGATATTGATGCTGCTGTTTCGCAGGAAGTATCCGAAATGGTGGTATGACTGGAACCTTAACTTTGCTAAGTTCAGCTACAGGGTAGCATCCTACTTTTACCTGATGACCGACGTTTATCCATCCACCGACGAGGAACAGAACGTTCAACTGGAAATGGCGTACCCGGACGCGACCAGGCTTAACCGCTGGCTGCCGCTGGTCAAGTGGTTTCTGGCCATACCTCATATTATCGTGCTGTGCTTCCTGGGCATCGCCGCCCTGGTGGTGATCATTATCGCCTGGTTTGCCATCCTTTTCACGGGCAAATACCCAAAGGGCCTATTCGATTTCGTGCTGGGTGTGATGAGGTGGGGCTTCAGGGTCATGTGCTATGCCATGATCATGATAACCGATAAGTACCCGCCATTCGCCCTGGACACATAGAAATATATGGCAGTCGAAACGGCCTCGCGCACGGAACGCTTCCAGCGCATAAAAAAGGAGCTGCTGGGTAGCAGAGTGCACCTTTGCCCGGAGAGGGCCTACCTGGTGACGGACTTCTTCAAGCACCACGATGACCCATCGAAACCCATGATAATCCGGCGTGCCATGGCGACCCGATATATCCTGCAGAATAAGTCAGTGAGGATATATCCTGATGAGCTGATTGTGGGGAACATGGGCAGCTATCGTATCTCTGCACTCATGCAGCCGGAGCTCAGCGGAGTCTTTTTTGCTGCGGATATACCGCGTATCGATAAGAGGAAAACAACGCCGTTGCTGATGCCCTGGAAGGACCGGCTCAGGATCATGTTCGACGTCATCCCTTACTGGCTTTTCAGGAACATGCCGTTCAGGGCCTTCTTTCCACATATAGGCAAGCTCATGCAGTACGCGGCTGAACAGCTCAAAGCCACTTATTATCTTATCAATGAAGCCGGAGGTATAGGGCATTTCCTGCCCAATTACGAGAAGATGCTCAGACTGGGCGTGAAAGGATATCTGGAATCGATGGAAGGTAGAGGCGGTGACCTTCATAGCGCGGCCGCTATAGTTTGCGAGGGTATGCTTACCTATGCTAGCCGGGTTGCCGATGAGGCTGGGTGGATGGTATCCGCCGAACAGGACCCCGTCAGGCGCAGGGAGCTGCAGGAAATAGCCACTGGTTGCCGTCGGGCGCCGCAGAACCCGGCCGCAACTTTTCAGGAAGCTTTGCAGTCTTTGTGGCTCACTCACATGGCTGTCTGCCTGGAGAGCATTAACTCGGCGGTCTCCTTTGGCCGCATGGACCAGATTTTATACCCTTATTACAGGCGGGACCTTGAGGCAGGTCTTATCACGAGGGAGGAGGCCAGAGAGTTGCTGCTGTGCTTCTCGGCCAAGGCTGCCGAACACGTATTCCTGCTGTCAGAAAGCGTCAGCCAGTACCACGGAGGGTATCTGGTGGTGCAGGCTGCCGTCGTCGGCGGTATGGACAGGGACGGCGCGGATGCAACCAATGAATTGACCTACCTGATGCTCGACGTGATGGAGGAGGCCGGCCTGCGCGACCCCAATTACCATGCGCGGTTGCACAGCGGGTCCCCCGAAGCATACCTGCACAGGTTGATCGAGGTGGCCAAGAAGGGCAACGGCGTGCCGGCTGTATTCAGCGATGAAGCGGCCATCAAATCGCTTGTCGCCAACGGTTTCCCTCTTGAGGAGGCCAGGAACTACGCGATCGTGGGTTGCGTGGAGCTGGCATTGCCCGGCAGGAGCTTTTTCTCCACCGATGCCGCCCTGATGAACCTCCCGATTTGCCTCGAGATGGCGCTCAACCGGGGACGTCAATTCGGCAGCGGCAAGCGACGGGGCGCTTCAACGGCGGATCCTCGCAAGTTCGCATCGATTAGAGAGGTTGTGGATGCTTTTTCCGTGCAGGTTAACTACATAGTTGGCCGTCTGGTGGACGATATACAGGTCGTGGAGCGCGGCAATCGTGACTACCATCCCACTCCTTTTTCATCCATGCTGGTGGACGGCTGCATCGAGTCGGGAAAAGACATCAGCGGGGGGGGCGCCCTGTTTAACTCAAGCGGAATCCAGGGAGTCGGGCTGGCAGACGTGGCCGATTCTCTGGCGGCGCTGGATGAGCTTGTCTTCCGCAGAAAAAAGTACACTATGGCGAAGGTTTGCGACGCGCTCAGGCATGATTTCCGCTCCAGCCCGGGCCTGCAGGCGGAGCTGGCTGCTGCGCCCAAGTACGGCAACGATCACGATTTGCCTGACGGTTACGCCGCCGAAGTGGCCGGCATCTTTTACGGGGCGCTGACCGGGCATAACAATACGCGAGGTGGCAAGTACGTTCCTGGATTTTACTCTGTCACATGCCATGTGGCATTCGGGTCGCTGGTGGGCGCTCTGCCCAGCGGACGCAGGGCGGGCCAACCTTTCGCCGCCAGCATGGGCGCCTCTAATGGCAAGGACAGGCTTGGCCTTACGGCCCTGCTCAACTCGGCGGCCTGTATCGATCCCTGTCATTCCCCCAATGGTTATGCTCTCAACCTGCGATTCGATCCCTCGGTCGTCGAAGGCCAAAGCGGAACGGATATAATTGCAGCGCTGCTGCGCGGTTTTTTCGAGAAGGGGGGTATGGAGGTGCAGTTCAACGTGCTGGACCCCGATATGCTGGAAGATGCCTACAGTCACCCTGGCAAGTATCCGGGCCTGGTGGTGAGGGTGGCAGGGTACTGCGCCTATTTCGATGACTTGCCGCAGCCGTCAAAGCTGGAGATTATACAGCGCACGCGGTTGAAATTATAATGCCGATGCACATTACATAAATCCGCAGGATCAAATGGGAGATCACTTTTACGGCAAGAAGGACATCGAGAAGGCGGCCAAAATGTACGCGCTCAAGCCGGAGTTGATGCGGGCCTACCTTGATTTCGACGGCAAGGTCATGGCGGCCCTGGAAGAATAGATTTCATCAGCAGAGGACGTTTTCCATGATTTCGATACGGCTTGGCTCGCCGCCGGCCGGGTCGAGTTCGACAGCGACGAAATCGATGCGCCAGTTTTCAGGCAGGCCGCGGTGGCTGGTCAGGTAATCGAGTGCCGTAGCGATAAGCCTATTTTTTTTGACAGAGGTCATCGATTCTTCGGGTGCCCCGAAAGTGTTGCCCGTCTTAGTGCGCACCTCGATAAAAACAATATAGTCGCTATGGCGGGCAATCAGGTCAATTTCACCGTGGCGGCAGCGGTAATTCTTATCCAGGATGCGGTAACCTTTCTTTTCCAGGGCCCTGCAGGCGAGCTGTTCCCCTCGTTTTCCGATCTCCTGTTTCTTCATATCAGCCTGGTCAGATCCCGCAGAGGAGAGTAGGTCATCCTGTGTATACGCGATGCGCCGAGGCGGCGCAAACACTTCAGGTGCTCGCGTGTGCCGTAACCCTTGTGACGGCCTAATTCATATCCGGGGTAGCGCTCATCCAGTTCCAGCATGATGCGGTCGCGCGTGACCTTGGCCGCCACCGATGCGCATGCAATGCTCAACACCATGCGGTCACCCCTGATGATGGCCTTCTGAGGTACGGGTATATTCCTCAGTCTGACGGCGTCGATCAGCAGGTATCCCGGCGGCTCCGCCAGCGCTGCCAGCGCCAGCTTCATGGCCCTTCTGGTGGCGTTAAGGATGTTTATCGTGTCGATGACATCCGGCTCGACCACGCCGATGCCCATCTCAATCCTGCATTCAATCATGCATTCGAAAACATGCCGCCGTACCTTCTCCTGCAGCAGCTTGCTGTCCCTGACCATGGGCACCCAGGGGAAATCAGGTTCAGGGGGCAGTACGACGACGGCTGCCACAACCGGCCCTGCCAGCGCTCCGCGGCCGGCCTCATCCAGGCCGGCGATGCGCCGGTAACCCAGTGAGTACAGCGCCTGCTCTTCCCTGAGGTGGGGGATATTGGGATCTGTTTTCTTACGGACGCTCATCCAGCACCGTCAATACACGGTCCAGCACGGCCTTCGCCAGTTTATCAACCGGCTGCTGTGCCTCTAATACAAACCAGCGGCCGGGAGCGCGCCCGGCAAGCTCGAGGTAGCCGTCCCTCACCCTGCGGTGGAAGGCCATCTCCTCGGCCTCGAAGCGGTCACCGCCTTTATTGTGCTTGCGACCCAGGCCTGCCTCGGGCGGCGAATCCAGCAAAAAGATGAGGTCGGGCTCCAGTCCGCTGGTAGCAACGCTGTTGATTGATTCGATGAGACTCACTCCCAGTTCCCGGCCGTATCCCTGGTAGGCGAGAGTGGAGCCGGAGAAGCGATCGCATATCACGTTAGTGCCTTCATTGAGGGCAGGAAGGATGACGTCCCTGATAAGCTGCGCACGGCAGGCGGCAAAAAGAAAGAGCTCGGTTTGCGGGCTGATATTGAAATCGCGCTTGACTTTCAGGATAGTCCTGATCTTGTTGCCCAGTGGTGTGCCGCCGGGCTCATGCGTCGGCACCACGGGTATTTTACGATGTTCCAGATTCTTATAGAGAAGCTCGGCCTGGGTGCTCTTGCCGCAGCCTTCACCGCCTTCGAAAGTGATAAACAATCCCTTACGCTTCGGCATAATGAAATTCAAATAACAGGCATTTCAGTTATTTACGATCTTGACCCGCCGCCCGGGCTCGCGCCCGGAGCTGCTGGAAGTGACGTCATGCCTTTCGGCCAGTACATGCTGCAGGCGCCGGATAAATGAGTTCTGGGGGCTGAGCTCCACCTCTTTCTTGCCGTTTTTGACCTCGTCTATAGCCTGCCGGGCCTCGTCAAGGGCAGAGTTCACGACCTCATCGCGGGGCCCCGTGTAAATGCTCTCCAGGCAGTGGCGCAACTGCTGCAGGCTGTTGCCGCGTATAGCATAAATTGGTATGCCCTGCATCTCGGCGTCCCGCAATTTCTGCGGCTTGCGACGGAAATAGTTTTTGGTTGTGATCAAAATATTAGATAGTTGCAGATCATCCGTGATATCGATGGCCAGGCCTTTTTCATGTGCCGCCTGCTCAAGGATCGGCCGGTTTATGCCGAAAAGGAAAACTCGCAAACCCTGCTTTAGCAACTCAGGTTTTTTTTGGGTTTCATGTATGGTCGCGGCCTGCTCTTTGACAACGTTGCCGTCGGGATCCAGCCACCTGACCTCGGAACGGCTTTCCTTACCGTGCAGGACGCAATCCACGGCGTCTGCCACATCGGGATGCACCAGTACCTTGTACCGTTCCTGTATCTCAACTACAATGTCGAATGTGGGTGGGGCTTTGCGCTCCAGCACCGATTTTTGCGTGTGACGGCGGCGCGCCTCCTCGTCCCCCAGGGTTACTGTCTGTATGCCGCCGATGAGGTCGGACAGTGTGGGGTTCATCATGAGGTTCTCCAGGCTGTTGCCGTGGGCGGTGCCCACCAACTGGACGCCGCGCTCGGCTATGGTGCGGGCTGCCTCAGCTTCCAGGCTGGTGCCTATTTCATCTATAATAATCACTTCAGGCATGTGGTTCTCCACGGCCTCGATCATCACAGCGTGCTGGAGTGTGGGTGTCGGCACCTGCATGCGCCTGGCATGACCGATGGCGGGATGCGGTATATCGCCGTCCCCAGCGATCTCGTTAGAGGTATCGACCACGATCACCCGTTTCTTGAGGTCGTCGGCCAGCACGCGGGCTGTTTCCCGCAATATGGTGGTCTTGCCGATGCCGGGAGGTCCCATCAGCAGGACGTTATTGCCGGTCTCCACCAGGTCCTGGATTATTTTAGCCGTTCCCATCACGGCGCGGCCCACACGGCAGGTCAACCCGACGATCTTTCCTTCACGGTTTCTGATGGCCGAGATGCGGTGGAGCGTGCGGGTCAGGCCTGCGCGGTTGTCGCCGCTGAATGAGCCTATGCGGCTGGTGACATGCTGTATGTCTGCTTCTGTAACTTCGTGATCGCCTAATAATATCTCGCGTTCGGGGAAACGTGCTTCCGGCAGCCGGCCGAGGTCCATGACAATTTCCAGCAGGTCACCGTTTACAATCTCTTGCTTGAGGTCCGAGGCGATGTGAGGGGGCATCACGGCCAGCAACGAGCGGATATCATCGATGTCTACCGTCTGCAAGCTATCCCCTCTATATTGATGGATATGGCATCGATAGCCATGAATTGTGCGGGCAAATTACCAACCCCTGGTGGCCAGTAAATTGTCTTCAGGTATGCTTTTGATATCGAGGCCGGGCATGGCGGAGCCAAGTGCCCTTGAAACCTCGGCGACGATGGCCGGGTCGTTGTAATGGGTTACAGACTTCACGATGGCCGTGGCGCGCGCCTGGGGATCACTGGATTTAAAGATGCCCGAGCCCACGAAGACTCCCTCGGCCCCGAGTTGCATCATAAGGGCAGCGTCAGCCGGCGTGGCTACACCGCCCGCGGCAAAATTGACAACCGGCAATTTGCCGCTCTTGTGCACCTCGATAACCAGATCAAGTGGGGCGCCCAGCATTTTAGCTTCGGCGGGGAGCTCGTCGGCGCTCATCGATTGCAGCCTGCGCATGGCAGCCTGTACCGTGCGCATATGACGCACGGCCTCAACTATGTTGCCCGTGCCGGCTTCACCCTTTGTGCGTATCATCGCGGCGCCCTCGGCGATCCTTCGCAGGGCTTCGCCAAGGTCGCGGCAGCCGCAGACGAAAGGCACTTTAAAATCATGCTTCCATACGTGATGGCTCTCGTCCGCCGGGGTCAGCACCTCCGATTCGTCGATAAAGTCGACACCCAGTGCCTGCAGGACCTGGGCCTCCACGAAGTGGCCGATACGGCATTTCGCCATGACCGGTATGGTCACGGTCTTCATGATAGCCGTTATCACGGTGGGGTCGGCCATCCTGGCCACGCCGCCGTCCTTGCGGATATCGGCGGGTACACGCTCAAGCGCCATCACCGCACAGGCGCCGGCATCCTCGGCTATCTTGGCCTGATCCGGTGTCACGACATCCATAATGACCCCGCCCTTGAGCATCCGGGCAAGGCCTGTTTTCACTTTCCAGGTACCTGTATTCATCTCTATATTTTCCATTTTAATTTCGTATTATTCTGCGATTAACCTGCTGCAACAGATAAATTATAGCACGGATATCAGCCGATTTGAATTTGTTATAATGTGTGGCCGGATTGCTATGCCACCCGGCGCCCGGCAATAGATATTATACTACGCAGGACCGCTGAAGAATATGGAATATGAGAGGACCGTCCTTGAAAATGGCATGAGGGTCGTAACATGCCGCATGCCACACACCAGGTCGGTGTCCCTGATGTTTTTCGTCATGACGGGGAGCTGCTATGAAAACGATGGTGAGGCCGGGATATCGCATTTTATTGAGCATATGTGCTTCAAAGGCACAAAAAAGCGCGGCAGCTCACGTGAGATAAGCGAAGCCATAGAGGGCGTGGGCGGCATCTTAAACGGTGGCACCGACCGCGAGTTGACATCATACTGGTGCAAGCTGGCTAGCCAGCACCTGGAAATGGCCGTAGATGTCATAGTGGACCTGGTGCGGCGCCCGCTTTTTCGCCAGGAAGATGTAGAAAAAGAGCGGCAGGTCATAATTGAAGAGATTAATATGAGCCTGGATTCTCCACAGCAGCGCGTGGGCATGATCCTGGACGACATGATGTGGCCCGGCAAACCGCTGGGTAGGGACGTTGCCGGGACGAAGGAGACTGTCACAGCCATCACGCGCGATCAGATGATTAGACACCTCGACAGGTTTTACACGCCGTCAAACATGCTGGTCAGCATAGCCGGGGACTTTGATCTGGGCAAAGTTGTAGCTCTGCTGAGGCAGGCCGAGGCCGGATGGCACGTCGGCGAGCGGCCGGAGTATATCGACAGCAAAGTTAAGCAAGGTTCGCCTCAGACGAAAATAGAATACCGTGAAACCGAGCAGGTCAACCTGATGCTGGGTACAGAGGGCCTGTCCATCTTTGACCCTGACAGGTTTGCCCTCGACCTGTTGAGCATGGTCTTAGGCGAGGGCATGAGCAGCCGCCTGTTTACGGAGATAAGGGAGAACCTCGGGCTGGCCTACGATATCCACAGCTATGTCGAGCATTTCCGCGAAACCGGCTCCTTTGTTATCCAGGCCGGCATTGATCCAGCGCAGACAGGGAAAGCGGTAAGGGCAATACTTGAGCAACTGTCGGCAGCCAGGGATGGGGTATCCAGGGCGGAATTGGATAAGGCCAGGGAGATGGTCAAGGGACGTATGCTATTGAGTATGGAGAACAGCCGCAACGTGGCGGGGTGGTACGGCGCACAGGAGATGTTGACCGGCAAGATCATGACCATTGATGAAGTTACACAGATAATTGAAAACATTACTCTGGAAGATATTCGGCGCGTAGCGGGTGGGCTTTTCTCTGCGGAGAAGTTGAACCTGGCCATAGTGGGGCCGTTTAAAGACGAAGCCGGTATAGCGGGACTGGTCAGGCTGTAAACGCTGGATGAAATAAAGAGGCCGCCCCGGCGGGGCGGCCTCTTTTAATTGCATTTACTTGATTTTTTAATACTCAGGCATCTGTGGCATCGGTGGTCCCATCTTGTCCTTCTCGGGGATATCGCAGACCAGCGATTCGGTGGTGAGGATCATGGTGGCGATGCTGGATGCGTTCTCAAGAGCGGTGCGGGTGACCTTGAGCGGATCGATGATGCCCTTGCTGACCATGTCGACATAATCTTCGTTGAGCGCATCGTAGCCGAAGCCCCTTTTGCTGCGCTTAACCTTGTCGACGACCACGGAGCCTTCCTGGCCGGCATTGATGG
>CAZKOL010000023.1:0-31056 GCA_964554375.1 uncultured Dehalococcoidales bacterium | reverse complement strand
ATACCATCCTCCTGCGGTAGCCTGCTGTGCCGACCTGGTCATCGACAGTTCGCGCCACCACGTAGGCCAGCGCATTGACCGCGTCTATCTTTGTGATACACTCGGCTATCCTGAAGCTGACCGCCTCGAAATTTCTTATGGGCTGTCCGAATGCCTTCCGCTTGTTGGCATAGCGGGCGGCGATCTCCAGGAGCGCGCGCGAGCCGTTGATATAGCCCACCATCCTTTCCGGCACCATCATGTGGTAGAAGATCTCCGAGCCTTTGTTCTCCTTACCCAGCAGGTTCTCCTCCGGGACCTTAACGTCCCTGAATATGATCCTGGCCGTTCCGGTGCCGTGGCTGCCCATCAGGCCGTATACGTGCTTTACTTCAACACCCATATCCCTCTCGACGATTAAGGTGCTCAACGAATTGTGTCCCCCGCCCGGGTTGGTCACGGCATAGACCAGGAAGAAATCCGCGCCCTCGCCGCCTACAACGAAGCGTTTCTGGCCGTTGAGTATGTAATGCTTCCCTTCTTTATGGGCCGTGGTGGTTGCGCCGAAGAAGTCCGAACCGCCCCTGGGCTCAGTCAGCGCCTCGCCGGCCCAGATCTTTCCTGCCGTCAACGGCTTGAGATACTTCTGTTTTTGCGCTTCCGTTCCGTAGGCATTCAGAGCGTCTGAAATGAGTCCGACAATCCCGAAAACACATGCCAGGGGGACACCGAGTTTACCCACCTCACCCAGGACGATGAACTCGTCCACATATTTGAGCGCCCTTCCCCCGTATTGCCTGGGCGCCCGCAGCGCGAGCAGGTTTCTTCTTCCCGCCTCCTCGATAAATTCCTTGGGGAATTTGATTTTCTCGTCGTCCATGTCGAGAATGAGCTGGCGTGGTACCCATTTAACAAAGTCCTGTGCCTCTTTCAGGAGAACCTTCTGCTCCGCAGTCATAAACACCTCAAACATAACTCCTCCTTTTCAACCTCGTGGCGATAGGATAATTATACTCCAGGGCAGTTTGCAGCAAACGCTAAAGCACAGTATTCACTTTTATACTATTGACCTTCCCCCGCATTTAGCAGCACCCAGTGAAAGAGGACTTGGAATGCATTGACAAAGGCTATATAATAAATACATCACGACGAGGGAGCATCTTGTGGGTTCAGTCCCATAAGGTTCTCCCTCAATATTTTTCTATCTCACCTATTAGCTTATCAATAAAGGCAATCCGACCTAGCGCTGCGCTATTCAGCAGGTGAGAGCAGCCGACCTGACTCGGGGACAGAACCATATCCAGCTTATACAGTGTTATTAGCTTCTTAACCAGGTTATCGAAATCGCCATCGCTGGTGATGATAATAGCCTTATCATAGTTCTTTATCTCGTCCATAACCTGTAGCACAAGATCAGCGTCACAATCGCATTTTGTTTTACCTTTGTCGATCTCAAATGACTTACCGCAAGCCGGGCAGGTAACCGGCTTACCTCCTTTTTTGGTAACATCCCTGAATTTCAGGGTATAACCATACGACGTAAGAGTATCGTAGATATGTTGGTTTTGAGATATGCGACCTATGAAGTAGTATGCGGCAGTTACATTATGCCTTTTCCTCAAATACGATAGTAATTTATCGTACTTAATCTGCACTCCCAATCCGACAAATGTCAGATGCAAGTTATTGCCATCTATAAAGGCATAATTGTTTATTGGCACTAAATCGGATTATATCACCTCTATTGGTGCTTAAGCCTAATATTGGGAATGTTTCAAAGATGTTAGCAAAAAGCGGAAGGATGAATCTGGTGGAGCTGAGGGGATTCGAACCCCTTACCTTCTGACTGCCAGTCAGACGCTCTCCCAATTGAGCTACAGCCCCGCAACAGATGATTAATCTATCAAAAAGCGGCGACAAAGGCAAATCCCGCCCGTTCACTTCCTGCCGTAAATAATGCCGATCGAGCCCACCATAAAGGGCAATTTGAGAGGCTTTGGTATGAAGTCGGCGTTGCTGGTGTTCACGTACCTGACATCATCGACGCCCCAGCCTTTGATCTCCTCCAGCATCTCGTCGATGTTCCCGTAGAGCCCTTTTACGGGGAAGAGGTCCTGGAATGCGAAATGCCCGCCCTTCTTCACTACCCTCAACGCCTCCTTTACCACGTCCCTTTTATTGCGCGCATCCTTCACTTCGTGGAAGACAAAATTGCTGATGGCCGCGTCGAATGTCCCGTCATCAAAGGGCAGCTCCGCCGCGCTGGCTTTCTGAAATTTCGTTCTATCAGCCACGCCCTCGATTGCCGCGTTCTTCTCACAGGAGGCCTGTGAATAGTCCCAGTTGCCCTCCCAGGAGTCGATGCCGGTAATCTCTGCGCCCGGGTACCTTTTAGCCAGCTCGATCGCAAGGGCGCCGTTGCCGCAGCCGATATCCAGCGCCACCCCTTTCCCGTCCCACTCAAGCCTGTCCAACACGAACTCGCGTATCTTCGCCTGTATGTCCCCACCGGCCGGCGAGAACCTGTAATTGGCATAGCTGAAATAGGCGGTGATGATGAGAAACGGCAGGGCGACTATGAGGAAATAATATGAGAAAAAGCTCAGCGCCAGGAAGGCAACGGCCAGCAGGCCTGGAAAATAAATAAGCTTCTTCGAGACCCAGTTGCCGTAATCCACCTTAGCTTCTGCCATGCGAACCTCCGAATATGATTTTATACAGGCCGTCTATGTCCAGGCTCTGTCTGAAGATCGCAGCGAGCTCGTCATAGGCCTTATCCCGGTCCAGCGCGGCGCCCTCGGGCAGCGGCAGGTCGCGCAGCGAACACAAATTATGGACCATTTTACGTGTAAACTCGCCGTTGTTGAAAAGCCCGTGCATGTAGCTGCCGAACACCATGCCTGTACGGTCGATGCCTCCCTCGTCGTAGCTGGAGGGCGTGTTGACGGATTCGGTGATTTTGAACACAAAACCGGACTGCTGCCCGCGGCTGCGGCCCATGTGTATTTCGTAGCCCGCGACATCGATGCCCTGCATGCCGGCCAGCAACCCCCTGCCGGCCTCGACCTTCCCCTCCACCTGCGAGGTGATCTTATCGGCCCCGAATACGGTCTCCATCTCAAGCAGTCCCAGACCATCCGCCTCGGACACTTCCGACTCGGCATTCACCGGATCGGTGATTTTCCACCCCAGCATCTGATAGCCGCCGCACATGCCGAAGACCGGTGTGCCAGCCTTGGCTTTCTCAATTATCTTCGCCGCCAGCCCGGTCTTGTGAAGAAACAGCAGGTCGGAGATGGTGCCCTTGGTGCCCGGCAGTATGATTAAATCGGGATCGCCCAGCTTCTCAACAGAGGCCACATAACGCATATTACAGAGGGTTTCCAGCGGGTCGAAGTCGTCGAAGTTGGAGATATGCGGCAGGCGTATGATACAGACGTCCGGGTAGCCCTGCCTTATATATGAACGCCTTTCATCCAGATAGACCGAGTCCTCCTGGGCGATCGCCAGGTTCCTGATATAGGGGACAACGCCCAGCACGGGACGGCGGCAGCGTTTCTCCAGGAATTCGACACCGGGCTTGAGCAGGGATATATCGCCGCGGAACTTGTTGATGACCAGCCCCTTGACCCTCCTGCGCTGGCGCAGCGGCAGCAGCGCCAGCGTGCCGACGATGGAGGCGAAGACTCCCCCGCGGTCTATGTCCGCAACCAGTATGACCGGGGACCCGGCCAGCTCGGCGATGCGCATGTTGGCGATCTCCCTGTCCATCAGGTTGACCTCGGCCGGGCTGCCCGCGCCCTCGATGACCACCACGTCGTAGACTCTTTTCAATTTGGCCAGCGAGTCCGCAATGATGGGAAGCAATTTGTGGTTATCTTTGTAATAGTCCGCTGCATCCGTCACGCTCTGCGCTACGCCCAGCACGATGACCTGCGAGGTGGAGTCGGCCTGCGGCTTGAGCAGGACAGGGTTCATCTCGACCGTTGGCTCTATGCCCGCGGCCCCGGCCTGCACGGCCTGCGCACGGCCTATCTCACCGCCACTTTTAGTCACGAAGGAGTTGAGGGCCATGTTCTGGGACTTGAAGGGCGCCACCCGGTATCCGTCCTGCTTCAATATGCGGCACAATGCCGCCACCATAATGCTCTTGCCCACGGATGAGGCGGCGCCCTGCACCATCAGCACTCTGGCCGTCATTTGACACCGCTCTGTACGGAAGGTCGCCACGCGTGCACCAGCGGACGGTACCAGCGGTCCTTGCGGTACTCCGAGGCTATGAGTATGATGTCCAGCAGGCACCAGACGCCCAGCCCGCCCAGCGTGATCAGCTTGAGCCAGCCGGCCTTGTACCTGCCGATGTAAAACCTGTCCAGGCCAAACCAGCCCAGGAAGACGGCCAGCAGCAGTGCGATGTACCAGCTCCGGGGCGCGGGCGCCTTCGTCATAGCGTAATATGTCCTCCCAACAGCTCGATCAGCGTGTGGAAACCATAATACCCGGCCGTCGCCAGCAGCACGTTCTTAAGCGATTTGCCGGCCAGGCAGAGCAGTAAAAAACGCCACCAGCCGAAGTGCATCATCCCGGCGACGGCGGTGAAGGGGTAAAAGAGCGGATTAAATATGGCCGACATGATAAATACCGATATCGCCCCCCTGGTCTTGATCCAGGCCCTGAACCTGTCCATCACGAGATGGTCCAGGGCGTGAAGGGCCTTCGCGCTGCTTAAACCGGTCACGTAGACTACCATAGATCCGGTGGCCTCCCCGGCCCCGGCTATCAGGCCGACCAGCACCGGGTTGAGCACGCCCCCCAGGGTGAACACGATGAGAAGGTTGGGCACCGGCACAAACAGCGTCACATCGCCCAGAAAACTGACGATGAAAACGCCGATGTAACCGTACTTGGAAAACCTGACGAACTCCTGCCAGTAGACTATTACCAATACGCAGAAGGCCACGGTCAGGACGATCGAGGCCGCCAGCAACGCGTAATCCCGCGCCGACCGGCGCCGCTGTACCTGTCCAAATACCATGGAGGAGTTGCCCAATTACCTCGAAGCCTTGCCCCTCTTTTTCTTCCTGGTACCGGCCGCCGACTCGTCCTCATCGGCCTCGCCGGACTCGCCGGCGACATTGCCGACCACGCTGAACGCCAGCGCATCCTTGTCGACCCAGACCTTGACATGGTCGCAGTCCCTGACCTCGCCCGAGATGATCTTGCTGGAAAGCGGGTTCTCGATGTAACGCTGGATGGCCCGCCTCAGGGGGCGCGCGCCATACTCGGGATCGTATTCCTTGCGGAAGACCCATTCCTTGGCTTCGTCCGTCAGCTCGAGCACGATGCCGCGGTCGGCCAGCAGCTTGTCGACTTCCTTCACCAGCAGGTCGATGATCTGCTTGAGGTTGGCCTCGTTGAGCGGGTGGAAGATGATGATCTCGTCTATCCTGTTGAGGAACTCGGGACGGAAGGTCTTCTTGAGGTCGCCCTCGAGCGCTATCTTGAGCTTGTTCCACTCGTCCTTCTCTTCCTTAGCCTGCTTCTCCGGCGGGACGTTAAAGCCTATCAGCCTGTGCGCCTGCTTGCGGAACTCCTGCATGCCCAGGTTGGATGTCATGATGACCACGGTCTCCTTGAAGTTGACCGTGCGGCCGTGGCTGTCGGTCAGCCGTCCGTCCTCCAGTATCTGCAGCAGTATGTTGAAGACATCGGGATGCGCCTTCTCGATCTCGTCGAAGAGTATCACGCGGAAGGGACGCCTGCGCACGGCCTCGGTCAACTGCCCGGCATCGTCAAATCCGATATACCCGGGGGGAGCGCCGATCAGCCGCGACACGGTGTGCTTCTCCATGTACTCGGACATATCGACGCGGATCATGGCATCCTCGTCGTCGAAGAGAAACTGCGCCAGCGCCTTGGCCAGCTCGGTCTTGCCCACGCCCGTGGGACCCAGGAAGATGAAGCTCCCGATGGGCCGGCGCGGGTCCTTGAGACCGGCGCGCCCGCGCCTGACGGCCTCGGACACGGCGGCGATGGCCTCCTGCTGGTCGACGATGCGCTCGTGCAGGCGGTCCTCCATTTGCATCAGCTTCTCAGCCTCGCTCTCCTTCATGGTGGAGACGGGCACACCCGTCTGCTTGGCCACCATCTCGGCTATGGTCTCATCATCTACCTCATTGTCCAGCTTCTTCTCCTGCATCCACTTGTCCTTGGCCTTTTTACACTCTTCCTCAATGCGCATCCGCTCGGCCTTGATCTCAGCCGCCTTCGCGTACTCGGCTCGCTGCGAGGCAGCAGCCTCCTCCTCGGTAAGCAGTTGAACCTTCTGCTCCTGCTGCTTTATCTCGGGGGGAAGGCTCTCCATGTCGATGCGCAGCTTGCTGGCCGCCTCGTCGATCAGGTCGATAGCCTTGTCAGGCAAAAAACGCTCGGTGATATAACGCTTGCTCAGCTTAACGGCCGCCTCTATGGCTGAATCGGATATCTTGACCTTGTGGTGCGCCTCGTAGCGCGGGCGCAGCCCCTTCAGCATCTGGATGGTGGCCTCCACGCTGGGCTCGCCCACGAAAACCGGCTGCAGGCGGCGCTCCAGCGCCTTGTCGGGCTCGATATGCTTGCGATACTCGTCAAGCGTGGTGGCGCCCACGCACTGGAGCTCGCCGCGGGCCAGCGCCGGCTTGAGCATGTTGCTGGCGTCGATGGCGCCCTCGGCCGCCCCCGCTCCCACCACGGTGTGCATCTCGTCGATAAATAATATGACATCGCCTTTGGCCTGCCTTACCTCGTCCATGACCGCCTTGAGCCTCTCCTCGAACTCGCCGCGGAACTTGCTGCCGGCCACCAGCGCGCCCATATCCAGCGCGATCACCCTGCGGCCCTTGAGCGAATCGGGCACGTCGCCCGCCACGATCTTGAGCGCCAGGCCCTCCGCCACCGCCGTCTTGCCCACGCCGGCCTCACCGATGAGGACGGGGTTGTTCTTGGTGCGGCGGATGAGCACCTGCATGACGCGCTTGATCTCGTCGTCGCGCTCGATCACAGGGTCTATCTTGCCCTGGCGCGCCAGCTCGGTCAGGTCGCGACCGTACTTTTCCAGCGACCTGTACTTATTCTCGGCCCGCGGATCGTCCGCGCGGTGGCTGCCGCGTATGCTCAGCAATGCCTGGTAGATCTTCTCCTGGTCGATGCCGAACTCCTTGAGTATGCTGACCGCGTCTCCGCTGCCCTCGCTGGCGATGGCGATGAGCAGGTGCTCCACACTCACGTACTCGTCGTTGAGCCGGTCCGACTCCCCCACCGCCGCCTGCAGCACCTGGGCCACGCGCGGCGTGGGGTAGATCTGTATGCCGCCGATGGCCGACTTGGGCTGGTCGGCTATCTTGGGGTAATTATCCAGAACATCGCTGACACGCTTCTTCATGGCGGTCACGTTGACGTTCATCTTCTTGAGTATCTCGGCCGCCAGGCCCTTCTGCTGCTCCAGCAGCGCCAGGAAAATGTGCTCGACGTCCCACATGGAGTTGCGGAAACGGCTGACAAGCTGCTGCGAAGACCCCAGCACCTCCTGGGCCTGCTCGGTAAATCTTTCCTGTCTCATAAGTCTATTTAATGACGGCTGTTTCCCCGGCGATCAGCTTATCGCGATAAGCGAGGACGATGCTGCAATCCGGACCCCGGCATGCGGCGATCTTGGTCCTGATATCGCGGTCAACCCTTTTCTGCGGATTGTCCGCCGCCGCCAGCTTATACCTGCTGCACCAGGTGCACGAATACGTCCAGTCCCGGTGCACCATGACCGTGACGTAGTCGCCCACCCTGTCGCAGGATATGGTGGTGGCGGTGATCTGCCAGCCGGCCGGCTTCGGGCCCGTCCCGGCCTCAGCCATCCTTAACCTCCTGTTTTGTTTTTCTTTTCGCCCGGGCTGCCTTCCCACAACTGCACAGCTCGGCTTCCAGACTATTAATAGTATGCTGCATCTCAGCTACGCGCTCGCTCAGCCTGAGTATGACCTCGACGCCGGCCATATTGATGCCCATGTCCTCCATCAGCACCTTGATATGGCGCAGACGCTCGATCTCGGCCTCGGAGTAATAGCGGATATTGCCCCCCGAACGGTAGGGCTTGACCGCACCCATCTTCTCATAATAGCGCAGCGTATGGACCTCGCAGCCCAGTATCCTGGCTGCGATGCTGATCACGTACTTGGGCTCATTAATTTCTCGAGGCATTTTATCTTATCACCTCATAGATTCAACATCAATATCAACCGGCCCTCATCGACCTGAACTGCTCAAAGAGGGCCCGCTCTTTATCGTTTAAGCTGGTGGGGAGCACCACCGCCATCCTGGCCAGCATATCACCGCGGTTGGTGTCGCCCAGGCGCGGCATGCCCTGCTTGGCCAGCTTGAAGATCTTGCCGTTCTGCGTCTCCGGAGGTATCCTCAGCGCCAGCTTGCTGCCTTTAAGCGTGGGCACCTGCACCTCGCCGCCCAACACGGCCGCAACCAGCGACACCGGCACGTCCACCAGCAGGTCGTCGCCCGCGCGCTTGAACATGGGGTGGGGCGCTACCTTGACGATCAGATAGAGGTCGCCGGGCGATCCGCCCATGCCCTGTTCCCCTTCACCGGCGATGCGCACCTTCGAGCCATCCTTGACACCCGCTGGTATCTTGACCTCCAGCCGGCGCGGCTTGATCACCCGTCCCGCGCCGCGGCACGTCTGGCAGACACCGACCTTGGTGCGCCCCGTGCCCTGGCAGGCCGGACAGGCCTGCTGCGATTGCAGCTCCATCACACGCCTGGTCCCGTTATACGCCTCCTCCAGCGTGACCTCGACCGGATGCTCGATGTCCTGGCCGCGCCTGGTCGCACGCCTTCCACCCCCCCTGGCCCCACCCGTGCCGAAACCTTTGAGCAGGCTCTCGAAAACCTCGTTGAGGTCGCCCATGTCAGAGGTCTCGTAAGTGGTAAACGGAGCGCCACCACCACCGCGCCCGTAGGTCCTGTACTGCTGCTGGGACTGCTGCCGGGCGCGGGCATACGCCTCCGCATTCTCGTAATCCGACCCGTACTGGTCGAACTTCTTGCGCTTGTCCGCGTCGGACAGCACCTCGAAGGCCTCGTTTATCTCCTTGAACCTGGCTTCCGCAACCTTGTCCCCGGGATTTACGTCCGGATGGTACTTGCGCGCCATCCTGCGGTAGGCCGCCTTAACATCCTTGTCGGGGGCATTTTTAGCTATGCCGAGTATGCTGTAATAATCTTTTCCTGCCATCTTTTCACCCCGGCCATAATTATAGAGATATCGCCGGAACTCTGTCAAAATTAGTCAAGTATTTCTAACACTATTAATTATACTACTTTACAAATTATATTAGGTTTTATACAATTTATGGCGAAGGTAGACAAGGCAGGGGATAAAAAGCTTGGAACCATAGGGGCAGGAGCTAACTGTGCAGTCCGCTCAAAGGCCCGATGATCTCAAGCAACTGGCCGAGCATCCAGGCCGTGGCGCCCCAGATGAACCGGCCGTTCAACTCATAAGAATACATCTCTATCCTGGTATCGCCGAAGGTATAGTTCTCCGCTTTTTTAATAGCCTTGTTGAGCAGGTCGTCCAGCGGCAGGGCGAAGACCTCTTCGACTTCGAACTTGTCCAGCTTAAAATCATACGGATAGGGTATGGCCCCGACGAAGGGAACTATATGATAGAGGGAGGTTATCGTAACGGCGTCGTCCATCTCGCCCAGTATCTCGACGTCGGACTCTTTCAGCCCTATCTCCTCGCGGCTCTCCCGCAGCGCCGTCTCCAGTATGGAGCGGTCCCCTTCATGACGTCCCCCTCCCGGGAAGGATATCTGCCCCTTGTGGTGGTGGAGGTGGCCCGTCCTCTTGGTGAACACGATATGGCGCCTGCCGTCCTTCTCAAACAGCGGAATCAGCACAGCCGACGGGGTGAGCCCGATATCGCTGATGCCCTTCTTTTCACGCGCGGCCAGCGCCCGCCTGATCTGCTCTTTCATGGGTTTTTACATCATACATCCGATGTCAAATGGCTACAAATCGCGCCGCCCGGCAGTACCACATATGAATATGGTTGCTGCATGGGAGATCAGGCCGGCCGTTATGGCTTCAACTGGTGTATCTCTGACGCCTTGATATGTAGATAAACCCTAATACCAGGGCGATGAGGATCAGGGCGCAGCTGATGATCAGGATAAGGTTTAAATCAACGCTCTCCTCTACCGTGAAGCTACCTGC
The DNA here is from genome assembly GCA_964554375.1 of uncultured Dehalococcoidales bacterium. Taxonomy (GTDB): domain Bacteria; phylum Chloroflexota; class Dehalococcoidia; order GIF9; family UBA5629; genus CAIMUM01. The sequence goes on along the minus strand of CAZKOL010000023.1, from coordinate 20,814 downwards.
CTGCGCGCCGTTTACATAGACAGCATATGTGCCCGGCTGGCTGCGGCTTACGGTGAAAGTGACCGGAATGACCGAGCCGCTGTTCACGTTGACGCCCCGGCTGGAATCCTCCTGCCCGTTGACGTAGAGTTTGATCGTGGTTGAGCCGTTAACCGTGCTCCGGTTGGCCACGCTGGCATTTACCGTCAACGTTGCGCCCGGCGCCACCCTGGAGGCAGACAGCGAGGCGTTCTGCACGTAAATATTGGGCAGGCCGACGGGCGCCTGGGAAACGGGAGCCGCGACGTATGCCGAGGATGACTGTGGAGGTGTTCTCACGGCGATCTGCGCAGCCGGCGGTGTGGTTACCGCTAAAGCCGGCCCGCCGGGGTCGGTGATGGACCCATTTGCCCTCCCGTCGGCGTCACCCAGGCCGCCGTCTTTGATGGTGAGCGTCAGGACGCTGTCGCCGTCGTTGCTGCCCAGCAGCGAGGTGCAGTCCACCCATTGCCCGTTGATGCACTTCCAGTACTGGCTATTGGCGGGCACATTCGCAGGCAGGATGATAACAACGGTTACGGATGATCCCGGGGTGATTCCTGTGACGGTGAAGGAGAAGAGGCCGTGCGGGAAGCTGAGATCCTCCCTGGGCGGGCAGGCAAGCGCTGATTCATTCTGCGCGGTCAGGTTTGTAAAATAGCCGCTAAGGACCGAAAAATAGGCTGTCCCGCCGCCCGTAGCCGTGGCGACGGAGGCCTGGGTCAGCTCGTAGGCGCCTATGTCCCAGGCTGTCCCCTGGGGCCGTGGCACGCCGCGCTGGTCGGTGTTGAAGTCAACCACAGTTTCGCCGGCGTCTATGGCCGGGCTGCCGTGCAGCAGCGCCTGGGTGAAAGTTGGTCCTCCGTTATCCCGCAGCGGGCCGATCAGGGGATCGGTATTACGCTGGTCTGTGGAGTCGTTGAAATAACAGCTATTCTCGCTGTCTATATTGTGTCCCTGCGTGTGAATCCTGACTCCTTTATAAGTATCGTATCCGTTATTATAAATGCTTTCCCCTGCCGTATTGCCGGATACGATGCAATTTTTGAAGTAATAATTCCCAACAGCAGGAATGCTGTCAGAGATGTTGGCAAACCCTCCTCCGTGGGAACCGGTGCCGGTCGCCCGATTATTGGCTATGGTAACATTAACAAGACGTATGATAGTATCATTCTGACCGCAAATACCGCCGCCACCGCCACCGTTTGTTGTCACCGTATTCCCGCTGATGGTGCAGTTGGTCAGCCACATCGTACCGCTGTCTACAATTACTCCCGGGATGTTGTATATGCCGCCACCACCATAAACAGCAGAGTTGCCGCTAACTGCACAGCGGTTCATGATGAGCCGGCCGTCATTGTATATGCCACCGCCACCTGAGGCATCGTTGTTACCTATGGTGCAGTCGTTCAAATATAGTGTGCCGCTATTAGATATACCACCGCCGTTATCAGCCGTATTGTTAACTACGGAGCAGTTATTCAGATAGACTGTACAATTACCACCAACGAAAACTCCCCCACCACGATGTACATCCAAAAATTGATTATTGCCGTTTTGGATAGTGAAACCGGATATCGTAACAGCCAGTTGCTTCGGTTGACCTCCAGTTGATATTCCAATGACCGCTTCATTGACTCCAACAGGGTAATGGTTAATGAAAGTGGTTAGAGCGCCGGCGCCCACGATGGTCAAATTGTCGTCAAACCAGGTACTTTCATCATATGTACCTGCGGCAACGTGAATTGTGCCGCCCTCAGCCACACTGTCTCTGCCCTTATGGATGGTGGCGAAGGGCTGTGCTTCGGCGCCGGGATTGCTGTCATCGCCCGCAGGAGGCGGGGCCACCCAGACCTCAGGCATACCGCTGTTGGCGCTGACTCCATGTTCCGGCTGCAGCGGCAGCGCCACCAGCGCTAGTGACAGGATTAGAACCAGAGCGGCTATTTTACCTGCCATATGCCTGTCCCTCCCTGTTATTCTCGCGCTGAATTCAGATTATATTAATCCTGACGAATAATAATGTCAATACAATGCACCCCCGGTGGAAATTTGCCGCCCTTTCCAGCGGAGCCGTAGCTAAAATTTGATTAGTCAAACTCAGTTTGTTTATACTGTTTAATTGAGGTTTTTTAATTATGCCGCCAGCCAAAGACTACTACGCTATACTGGAACTACCGCGCAACGCCACGGACGAGCAACTGAAAAGGGCCTACCGCAAGATGGCCATGGATTACCACCCGGACCGCAACGGCAGCCCCGGCGCCGACGAGAGGTTCAAGGAGATCAACGAGGCCTACGAGGTGCTCTCGGACGCCAATAAGCGCGCTTACTACGACCGCACGGGACGCTCGCCCGGCAACGGCGGCGACAGCATGGGTTTCGACTCCTTCGAGTTCGGAGGCCTGGGGGATATATTCGAGGCCTTCTTCGGCGGCGCCTCCTCCACCACCCAGAGGCGATCCCCGCACAAGGGACAGGATATCGGCTTCAGGGTGTCGCTGACCTTCGAGGAGGCCTACGCGGGCACAAGCAGGGAGATCGATATCAGCCGCGTCGAGCTATGCTCGATCTGCAAGGGGATAGGCTGCCGCCCCGGCACCAACCCCGAGAAATGCCCGGACTGCAACGGCGCGGGTCAGGTGCGCCGCACAGCGCAGAGCATCTTCGGACGCTTCGTGCAGACCTCCACCTGCCCGACCTGCAGCGGCCAGGGCACCATCATAAACTCCCCCTGCACGCAATGCCGCGGGAAGGGCAGGGAGAGGATCAAACGCAAGCTCCATGTCAATATACCGGCCGGAGTCGACGAGGAAAGCCAGATGAGGATGCAGCACGAGGGCGAAGCCGGCTATTACGGCGGCTCACCCGGCGACCTTTACCTGCGCTTCGACATCAAGCCGCACAAGTTCTTCATCCGCCGACAATCTGATTTGGTGATGGCCCTTCCCCTCAATTTCGCGCAGGCCGCGCTGGGTTGCACGGTAGATGTACCCACCATGGAAGGCGTTTTCAGCCTCAAGGTGCCGCCCGGCACACACCACGGCAAGGTCTTCCGCATCAAGGAAAGAGGATTCCCGCGCCTCAATTCACGCGGACGCGGCGATCAACTGGTGATAACCAGGCTGATTACGCCCGAAAAACTGGACCACCGCCAGCGCCAACTTCTCGAGGAACTGTCGGCCAGCCTGCCCAGGTCCTCAGAGTACACACGCCCCGGCGAAGACCTGCTTCAGCACCTGGGCTGATGCGCCCGCTTGCTGCGCAGCCCCTCCGGCCGTCAGCGGCCGACTTTAGCGCCTTTATCGCCCAGCTTTAGCTCGGTGCCGGCCTGCAGGCGCGTGATATTGGCCCGGTGCTGGTAGATGATGAGCCCCGCCGCCACCAGCCCGTAAAGCGCGTAAAGCGGGGCCACCACGGCCAGCAGCGCCAGCACGACCATGGCCAGCAGCACGCAGAGGGACGCCAGCATCGAACCCAGCGAGACATACCTGGTAATCAGGATCACGGTTACGCCGGCCGCCAGGCCGACCAGGGCCACCATCCAGTTGATCACGAGCAGCCCGCCGATGAAGCAGGCCACCCCTTTCCCGCCTTTGAACCCGATATAGGCCGACCAGTTATGCCCGACCATGACCATGATGGCAGCCAGGCACTGGGCGGACTGTACGTGAATGTCATGGCCGGCCACTATTAAAACATCGTCGCCGACGATCAACATGCTCAGCCACACCGCCAGCGCGGCCTTCCCCAGGTCGAGCAGCGCGGTCAACAGCCCCGGTTTTGTCCCCAGCGTGCGGAAGACGTTGGTGGCGCCTATATTTCCGCTGCCGTGCTGCCTGATATCCACACCGGCCATTCTCTTGCCGATGATCAGCCCGAATGGGATGGCGCCCAGCAGGTAGGCGACGACGGCTATGGCGAGGTATTTGAAGACTAGTATCACGAGATTACTCCTCCGGTTTTACTTGTTCTCCTGGAGCCCTTTCGGAATATAAGCTTGAGCGACGTCCCGTAGAATCCGAACGTCTGTCGCAGCCTGTTCTCCAGGTAGCGTTCATATGAAAAATGCACCAGCAGCGGGTCGTTTACCATGAAGGTGAAGGAGGGCGGATTGACTCCACCCTGGTAGGCCCTGAACACCTGCAGCCTTTTGGTGCCGCGCGGCGGCGGGGCGTGCGCGGCCACCGCCTCTTTGACCAACCCGTCGATAACATCGTCCGGCAGCTTCTTCTGCCTCTCATCCCAGGCTTCCATGGCGATCGGGATGATATTTTTCACGCCCAGGCCGGTGAGGGCGGAGACAAACAGTATGGGGGCGTGCGCCAGGAACTTCATGCGCTTGTCCACGGCAGCCACGTAGTCGTCCCTCGTTTCAGGATCCACCAGGTCCCACTTGTTGATGACAAGCACGATGCCCTTGCAGGCTTCCTTGATGTAGCCGGCGACGTGCGTGTCCTGCGCCGTGATGAACTCCGTCGCATCCATGACCAGCATGGCCACGTCGCAGCGGTTGATGGCGCGCAGGCTGCGCACCAGCCCGTAAAATTCCAGCCCCCTGCCCGCCTTGCCGCGCTTGCGTATGCCTGCAGTGTCGATCAACACGACTTCCCTGTCGCCGTACTTGACCACAGTGTCCGTGGCGTCCCTGGTCGTGCCGGCCGTGGGGTCCACTATGGTCCTGTCCGAACCGGCAACGGCATTGACCAGCATGGACTTGCCCACGTTGGGGCGTCCGACGATAGCCAGCCCGGGCCTGCCCGTTCCCTCCTCGGCTTTGACCGGGGGAGGCAGCTTGGCGACTATAGCTTCCAGCAACTCGTGGATGCCGCGGCCGTGGTGGGCGCTGACGGGCAGGGGCACGCCCAGCCCGAGCTGGTAAAACTCCGCAGCCGAGCTCCTCTGCTTCTCAGTCTCAGCCTTGTTGGCTGCCAGCACAACCGGCTTGCCCAGCCTGCGCAGGTTATCGGCTATCTCAGAGTCGGCGGCGATCAGGCCGTCCCTGGTATCAATCACGAAGATTATCAGATCGGATTCCGCGATGGCGGCCTCCACCTGCTTCTTCACCTTGCGGCCCATCTCGGACCCGGGCGCGGGCTCCAGACCCCCGGTATCTATCAGCGTCACCTCGTGATCGAGCATGCCGACATCCGCGAAAATACGGTCCCGCGTGGTGCCCGGCAGGTCCTCCACGATGGCTATAGGGGCGCCGGCGATGCGGTTAAACAGCGTGGACTTGCCCACGTTGGGCCGGCCGACTATGCTGACTATGGGATTCATGTGTGCACAACCATTCTAATTCATGAGGCAACATAATTTAATACGTAATACTACGGAGATCGGCGCCCTGCCGGGCCTATTTATACAGCTCGGCCAGCAGCGTTCGCTGAAGGTGCAGGCGGTTCTCCGCCTGGTCGAAGATGACTGAGCGGTATTTATCGATAATACCTACCGCCACCTCGTCACCGTGGTGGGCCGGCAGCGGGTGCATGACGATGGCGTCCTTCCTGGCATAGGACATCAGCTTTTCGTTGACCTGGTAACCGGCAAAGGCGATACAGCGCTGCTCGTACTCCTCTTCCTGCCCCATGCTCGTCCACACGTCTGTGTAAACGATGTCGGCGTCACTGGCCGCCATGGCAGGCTCCTCGAGCAGCATGATGTGGCTGTCGCTCTTCTCGGCATACTTGTTGGCGATCAAAAGTATCTTATCCTTGAGGCCGTACTCCTGCGGCGACGCTATGATAAAGTTGATGCCCACCATGGAACATGCCAGCAGCAGCGAATTGGCCACGTTGTTGCCGTCCCCGATAAAGGCCAGGTTGAGCCCCTTGAACTTGCCCTTTCGCTCATAGATGGTGGTCAGATCGGCCAGCGCCTGGCAGGGATGCTCGTAGTCTGAAAGCGCGTTGATCACGGGTACGCTGGCATACTCGGCCAGGGTCTCGAGCGTGTGATGCATGAAGGTGCGTGACACGACGCCCTGCACGTAGCGGCTGAGCACGTGGGCGACATCGGGCACCGACTCGCGCTTGCCCAGCCCGACCTCGTCGGGGGACATGTAGATGGCGTAGCCGCCGAGCTGGTGAACGGCCAGCTCGAAGCTCATCCTGGTGCGTAGCGAGGGCTTCTCAAAAAGCAGGGCGATGTTCTTGCCCGCCAGCGCCTGCGGCCATGACTCTTTCTTGGATTTAACTGCCTGTTTTACCAGTTGCTCGACTTCACCCGGTGTGAGATCAGCCACCGATAATATATCCCGTTTAGCCAATATGCAGTCACTCCTTTACAGACTATTGCTATATTATAACAGGCGGGATGCGGCAGTGCGCGGGGGGAGTCTCTCACCCCGGGTTTTGTAGCCGGGTTTCAGCGGGCTATACTTATTTGCAGCGGAGGTCTGATATCCAGCTATGCAGTACAACAAGCTGACCCCGGACGAGGAGAGGGTGATCCTGCGCAAGGGCACCGAGCCGCCTTTCAGCGGTGAATACGACATGCTGTTCGAGGACGGCGTCTACGTCTGCCGCAGGTGCAATATACCGCTTTACCGGTCATCCGACAAATTTCATTCCGGCTGCGGCTGGCCGAGCTTCGACCAGGAGATAGCGGGAAGGGTCAAACACACGCCCGACGCGGACGGCTTGAGGGCCGAGATCACCTGCGCCGCCTGCGGCGGTCATTTAGGCCATGTCTTCAGCGGCGAGCGCCTGACGCCCAGGAACACCAGGCATTGCGTGAACTCCCTCTCGCTTCGCTTTGTACCGGGCAAAAACGCCGGGCAGGGCTGAGGCCGCCGGACGACTCGATCACAGGTCATCGCGGGTGAGCGCGTACAGCAGTGAATCGATGACCTTGCCGTCCTTGGTGATGTTCTTCACCAGACGTCCCTCCAGCCTGAACCCGTTCTTCTCCAGGACGCGCGCCGACCGGGAGTTATACTCGAACACGTTGGCGTACAGGCGCACAAGGTCGAATTCCTTAAAGGCAACGGGGACGATGCTCTTGAGCGCAGCCGTGGCGATGCCCCTGCCCCAGAAGGGCTCACCCAACCAGTAGCCCACCTCGGCCGACCTGCGGTATATGTCTTTCTGTAACTTGAGTCCGATGCCCCCGATAGCCTCCTCCGCGGCGGCGATGGCGAAGTTGGTCACGGGCTTCCAGGCAGAGGCCTCTATCCAGGCCCTCGCATCAGCCGCCGTATAGGGATGGGGAAAGATGTCATCCAGGTTGATCCAGACCCGGCGGTTATCGGCGTATTTGACCAGGGCGGCCTCGTCCGGCGGCGCCCATTCCCTGATGCTGTACTCCCCGAACTTTATATTCATAGTCCTGCCCGCTTTTTGCCTAATACAATTAGTAGTAGGCTCGACTGTTACATTACAGATAATATTTTAATCTAATTTGAAGTATGTTTGATAGATGCGTTATAAAATGATAAGATTCGGCTTCGTAATACATATAAGTGTGGTGGTAATTGGAAACAATCCAACGGTGTCCCAAATGCGGCAGCATCATGGTTTTGCGCACTGCTAAAAGTGGACCATACGCAGGTAAGCAATTCTATGGATGCCAAAGATATCCGACATGCAAGCATGTTGTGTCTTATGCCCCAGATAATAAAGAAAAAAATGCAGAGCAGGGTAAGCGGGGAAAAGAGAAAGGCGACATACCTTTTGGAACGTTTAATTGCACCACGTGCGGCAAAGAATTCCGTACTAAAAATGGATTAGACTGGCATACTAGTAAATTTCACTTTAACAAAATAAATAATTCTGATTCACTTACTCCTGATTGTGATACGCAAGTAATATTCCCGCGCAATCTATCTTCCAGGGAAAAATATTCGGGTTACCAAGTTAGATTCATTGAGTCTGCAGCGTTGCCATCCGAATTAATAGAGAAGATTGTTTATGACGGTGGTGATCCCAATTATCTCAAGGCATTTTCACAGTGGCGTCTAGATTTCCCGCAATCTCCAAGAAAACCTCAGTTTAGCGATGTTGTTCAACAAGTATTAGCCGTAGCGGAAAAGATATTGAACCGTGGTAAATTGGTACTTACTTCCCCCAAACTGGAAAAAACATTTATGTGTTTATTCTTTGGAGAAAACGATTATAAACCTGATTTTGAGTCCCTTTATTTAGCAGCGACTGTTCAATATGAAAACCAATCTAATGATTTTTGGCTAGATAGCCCACAAGAGGCAAAGTTCTATAAAACTATTTTTCCCAAGCTAATTAGCGATAATTATCAGTTTGTAATACCGCAAATTGAGATGACCAGCCTGATTACCGATGATATTACCCATATTGACAGAAGAAGACCTGATTTCGGCATTTTCCATCCTGCCAGTGCTATCAAATTTATCGTTGAAATCGATGGCCAAGGCCACACAAATCGTAAAGATATTGATAATGAGCGTAATAAACTATTGGAAAAGGGCGGTTTTCGAGTAATAAGAGTTCCTGCTGGGGATATAGATAACATTGAGAATAGCAGCAATCTAAATGAGCTTTCCCATATGTGCAAAGAGCTTTTTAAATCTGAGCAAACAGAGGGATGTAAAGAGCACTTAACTCTGAATGAAAAATATTTACTGTCCTGCAAAATTGCACACCAAATACAATTTACGTTACTTCAATCTATAGTATTCGGGTTCCTGGATATTCAGAAATTGAGTGATTGGCGTATCTGCAGTGATTTAGATCAATTGGGGTTATTTTCGCCATCCGAATCAAGAGTAATTTTATCAGAAGCAGTGAACGATTTTATAGAACTGATATCGGAAATCATGTCCTTGTACAATGTCGATACTATTAATGATGTTGTCACATCCTACATATCTGCAGAGTGTCAATCACAACCAATAGGAAACAATTCATTAAATATCGCTTTTACTGGTTTCCCTCTGCCAGCATCCACTACTTTTTATATACAGAATATCTATTTCCCCTGGCATATTACCAACGCCTTTCTTACCGTTTCGCCTCTGAATTGGATGGAGAGTATACCGGAAGAACGTACTTTACGATTCTTTTTAAATTATATATTTAGAAAAAACGAATTTTGGGAAGGACAATATCAGTCAATTATCAGAGCACTACAGGGTAAAGATTCGCTCATTTTGTTGCCTACAGGAGGGGGTAAATCACTAGTGTACCAACTCGCATCATTATTATTACCAGGCAGAACATTGGTTATCGATCCAATAATTTCCTTGATGGAAGATCAGATAGCTAATCTTGCTCATTTAGGAATTGATAGGTGCAAATCCATTACTGGTATTTCGGATGCAGCAGAGCGTAAGACTTTAAGTGAAATGTTTGCATTTGGCGAATATCTATTTACTTTTATATCACCAGAGCGACTGCAGATTGAGGATTTTCGCAATTCTTTAAAAGGGCTTACAACCCATACCCCTGTGTCAATTGTGGTTATTGACGAAGCACACTGTGTTTCAGAGTGGGGACATGATTTCCGCACTTCCTATCTTAACATTGGGCGAACTGCTCGCGAATTTTCCGTATCAAATAACAAACCACCAGTATTGCTAGCACTGACTGGCACAGCGTCACGGTCAGTCTTAAAAGATGTTCAAAGGGAGTTACAAATAGAAAGCTTCGACGCAATTATTACACCTAAATCCTTCGACAGAAAAGAGTTATTGTTTTACTCGGAACAAGTATCATCCGCTGAAAAAAGAGTCGTGCTCAAGACATATCTGACAAAAAAAATCCCGTCGTTTTTCAACATCACGTCAAATTCACTTTATCAGTTGCGGGGGAGGAATACCTGGGCAGGACTAATATTCTGCCCATGGGTTGGTGGCGAATTCGGTGTGGTTGAAGTATCGACTGATATAAATAAGTCACTCGGAATACACACGGACTTCTATAGCGGAAGTCAACCTAAGCAGTATACAGATGAGCGCTATAATGATAAAAAAACTAAGGTTGCCAATGAGTTCAGGCGAAACAGATTATGTTTATTAGTATGCACAAAGTCATTTGGTATGGGCATAGATAAACCAAATATCAGATATACATTACACGTCAATCTACCTGGATCTATTGAGTCTTTCTATCAAGAAGCCGGCCGTGCAGGAAGAGACAGGCAAACAGCTTATTGTACTATACTCGTATCAAATGATGATCAACATAGAACAGAGAAGTTGTTGGACCCGAGCACAAGTGTTGAGCAAATAGCAAAAGAATTAAAAGACGTCTCCTGGGAGAATAATGATGACATCACCCGCATATTATATTTTCACATAAGAGCCTTCCGTGGTATTGAAACTGAAAAATCGGATATAAAAGATGTGTTGATGCAACTGGGGAACATTCACAAGAGCGAAAAAATATCAATTACTATACCAGTTGGGATAAAGAAACGAGCGATTAATAACAAAGGGACTGATACAAATAAAGATGCAAGATCAGCTACAGAAAAAGCACTTCATAGGTTATTAATACTGGGTGTAATTAATGATTACACCATAGATTATGCAAATAACGTATTCAGGATAGTGAAAACAAATGGAGGCAAACAGTTTATAGCAAACAGCTATTTAAACTATGTGGGCGGGTACTTACAGAGCAGGAAGGAAAGCGAATCGCAGAAGATAAGTATTTATATGGCTCAACCCTTAGAAGAGTTCATATTGTCCATGGCCGACACTCTGCTCAGATTTATTTATGATGTAATTGAAAACGGAAGACGTAGAGCACTGTTGGAAATGCTCGAGTGTGCAAATGCAAAGGATGATCGATTAATTCGTGAGCGTATTAATCGTTATCTCGAGTGGACACGGTTCTCAGAAAATTTGGAAACTATCATCAATGCTAAAGAAATCTCTTTTGTACCTGTTAAGGATCTTATCGGCAATTTAATCTCACCTAATGACGCATCTGAATTACGTGGGCAGGTAGCGAGATATCTTGAGTCTTATCCAGATCATCCGATATTGTTAATGCTACGCGCTATGTCAGAGCTACAGTCGAATGATGCTAACAATATTATCGCGAAACAGAATATTATTGCGGGTATCGCTTCTGCAATAAATAAATACGCTGTTCTCCAAGAAGATGTGTACGATATTGCTGTATGGGCTTTAGATCGTGTTATCGAATTCAACAGGGAATCTGTACAGCCGCTAATTATTGATCTATTGCGTGAGATCCCGTACGATGATTTTGCTAGAAATATTATCCAGCAACTTGGTAAGAATTATGCCGGCACACCTGCGTGGTTCCTGCTATCGAACCGAAATAACGATTGTCAAACTATCATAGACAAGTTTGCCGTAAAAAAATAATTGAGGGGAAATACGATGGAAAATGAAGTAGAGAGGTTCTTGAATGCAGAGCAAACTGCGGTAAAATTAGTGGAAACTCTGAAACACTTGCAGAAAGAAGCCCAGAATTATGATACTGCGGCGCAGGATTTGGAATCAGTAAGACAGCAATTGATAACCCTAATCGATACAACAAAAGAAATCTGTGAGATTAGCTATAATGCTATAAAGACACTACGGGAGATAAATGGACCTGAGATAATTACAAAATTGGGCCACGTGGAGGGAATTGTCACACAAAGTGATATTTCTTTACAGAAGTTAAATGAAAAAGACCTACCTGAAACATTTTTAAGATTGGAATATCTTAAAGGGGTGGTTAACAATAGTGGGGAGATAGTTACTTCAATTAAGAATAAAGAACTTCCTCAGACATTTATCGTCTTGAATCGTTTAAAATTACTAATAACTATAGGTATCGCTGCATCCGGTGTCGCTATTATTCTGGGAGTAATCAGCTTGGTGAGATAATAAACTTCGCAAAAGATATCTACAACTGTTCTAGAATCGATATCCATTTTAAACTCAACCTGCATTAGAGATTTTATTACTTTCAGCATCACAGTTTAATGCTATAATAGTCGAAGTCTGCGGTAATGCAGATGGGTATGGGTGATGTCTAAAGAAAAGCCCCTTCTTATTCTCTTCGATGGAAATGCGCTGGTGCACCGCGCATTCCACGCGCTGCCGCCCCTGTCCATCACGAAGACGGGGGAGATGGTCAACGCCGTCCAGGGCTTCGCCAGCACACTGCTCAAGCTGTTGCGGGAGAATAAGCCCGACTACTGGGCGATCGCCTTCGACCGCCACGCCCCCACCTTCCGGCACGAGATATCCAAGGATTACAAGGCACAGCGCCCCAAAACGCCGCCTGAGCTGGTCACGCAGATAGAGCGCGTACACCAGCTCGCCGAAGCCTTCAACCTGCCTGCCTTTGAGATGGACGGCTTCGAGGCCGACGACATAATCGGCACTATCAGCGCGCAGGCAGTCGCGAAGGGCATAGATACGCTGATCGTCACCGGCGATAACGATATGCTGCAGGTGGTGCAGCCGGGCGTGCGCGTCATGTCACCGCGGCGCGGCTTCGCCGACACGGTGGTCTACGACCCCCCCGCTGTTAAGGAGAAATACGGCCTGGATCCTGAGCAACTGATCAGCTACAAGGCACTGGTGGGCGACGCCTCGGACAATATACCCGGAGTGAAGGGTATCGGAGATAAAACGGCCGTTAAGCTGCTGCAGCAGTTCCATGACTTAGATAATCTATACAGCCACATAAATGAGGTCGAGCCGGAGAGGATCCGCAAGCTGCTCCAGGAAAACCACGAGACCGCCCTGCAGAACAGCCAGCTCTCCGCCATTGTCACGGATGTGCCGATGCCGTTTGATCTGGACACCTGCACGGTCAGCTCGTACGACCGCAACAAGGTGGTGGACCTCTTCCGCGAGCTGGGTTTCTCGGCCATGCTGTCACGCCTCCCCGAGGAAATCGGAGTTGCGCCGGCGGCCGCTCCCAGGCAGGAACCTTCACAGGGCAACTGCACGATGGTAGATTCCCCGGCAAAAATGGATGAACTGGCGCTGCGCCTGTCCTACGCCGGGACTTTCGCAGTCGCGGTGGCGCCGGGCGGCGACAATGCCATGCAGTCCGGGCTGGTTGGGATCGCCATCTCACCGGCCCGCGGCGAATCCTACTATATCCCGGTCGGGCACACGTCGCTCGACCACGTCGAGCAACTGCCGCTGAAAACGACGATCAAGGCGCTGGGCGCCTGCATAACGCAGGAACGCTATGCCAAAATCGTCTACGACGGCAAATTCGACATCATACTGCTGACCCAGAACGGGCTGAAGATGGGCGGCGTGAACTTCGATGTGCTGATTGCGGCCTACCTGCTGGGCGAGAAGTCGCTCAAGCTCAAGTCGCTGGCGTTCAACAGGCTGGGAATCGAGGCGCGTGAGCTGTCCGATCTGACAGGCAGCGGCGCCAAACAGGTATCGCCGGCGCGCCTCTCGATCGAGCAGGTGGGGGAACTGGGAGGCAACGACTCCGATATCACCCTCAGACTCAAGGAATCGCTGGAGCAGGAGCTGCGCAACGAGGAATTATGGCGCCTGTTCAACGATGTGGAGATGCCCCTGGTCCCGCTGCTGGCCGAGATGGAGATGAACGGGGTACTGCTCGACAGGGCGCTGCTGATGGAGATGTCCTCCAGCCTGGGCGCGGACATGCAAAGGCTGGAGAAGGATATCTACGACGCCGTAGGCCACCAGTTCAACATCAACTCGCCCCAGCAGCTATCGGGCGTGCTCTTCAACGAGCTCAAGCTTCAGCCGATGCAGGCCAGGCGCAAGACGCAGAGCGGTCTATCCACCGATGCGGCCACGCTCGAGGAGCTGAAAGACGCCCACCCGGTGATCAAATTCATACTCGAATACCGTACGCTTTCCAAGCTTAAATCAACTTACACGGACGCCCTGCCCATGCTGATCAATCCCCGGACGGGAAGGGTGCATACCAGCTTCAACCAGACGGGCACCACCACGGGCCGGCTGTCGTCCAGCGAACCCAACCTGCAGAACCTGCCGGTGAGGGGGGAGATAGGGTCAAGGATCCGACAATCTATTATTGCGCAGCCCGGATGGCTGCTGCTGTCGGCGGATTACTCCCAGATCGACCTGCGCGCGCTGGCGCACCTCTCGCAGGACAGCGAGCTGATCAACACATTCCTGCGCGACGAGGACATACACACACATACGGCCTCGGAGGTGTTCGGCGTGCCGGACGCCGAGGTTACGCCTCGCATGCGCCGCGCCGCCAAGACGATCAACTTCGGCGTTATCTACGGCATGAGTGGCTACGGGCTGCAGCAGGCCACCGACCTGAGCAGGGAGGAGGCCGAGCTATTCATCAGCACCTATTTCAAGCGCTATCCCGGGGTCAAAAACTACCTGGAGGCCACCAAGAGGCAGGCTGCGGCCCTGGGCTACGTGCAGACCCTGCTGGGACGGCGGCGCTTTATACCGGAGATAAACTCGACCAACCGGCTGGCCAGGGAGGCCGCCGAGCGCATGGCCATCAACATGCCGGTGCAGGGCACGTCGGCGGATATCATCAAGATCGCCATGGTCAACCTGCACCGCGAGATGAAGAAGCGCAGGATGAAAACGATGATGACGCTGCAGGTGCACGACGAGCTGGTCTTCGAGGTTCCGCCGGACGAGATGGAAACGATTAAACAGATGGTGCTCGAGATCATGCCCGGCGCCATGCAGTTGGTGGCGCCGCTCAAAATCGATATCAAGGTGGGACAGAACTGGGGTGAGATGGCCTGATGCCCGAGCTGCCGGAAGTCGAGACCATCGTCAACGGCCTTAGATCACATCTCGTGGGACGTACCATCGCCGGCATCGTGATCAGGGACACCAGGCCGGTACAAAAGGTCAAGCCGGAGGAGTTCTGCCAGAGGCTGATCGGGCTGAAAATAATCAGGCTGTCGCGGCGCGGTAAATACATCATCTTCGGCCTTACGCAGGGAGAGCACCTGATCGCCCACCTGCGCATGACCGGCGCCCTGCTGTGGAACCCCACCGGGCCCGAGCCTTTCTCGCGTCTGGAGTTCGTCCTTGACGACAGCTCAAGTCTGGTTTACACCGACGTGAGGAGGTTGGGCACATTCTGCCTGGCCGCAAACCCCGCGGATATTGTGGGCGGGCTGGGCATCGAGCCTCTGAGCAGCCGCTTCACCCGCTCTGCCCTGGCCGGATACATGGGGTCCCGCTCAACGCCCGTTAAGTCGGCGCTGCTGAACCAGCAACGCATCGCAGGCATAGGCAACATGTATGCCGATGAGGCGCTCTTCCATGCCGGGATACACCCGCTGCGGCCGGCCGGCTCGCTCAGCCGACAGGAGATCGCTGCCCTGCACAGGTCGATCAGGTCTGTGCTGAAAAAGGCCGTGCAAAACCAGGGCGCGAGCATACGCAATTACCGCCGCCCCGACGGGGCGGCAGGGCGGGCGCACGAGGAATTTGCCGTGGCGCACCGCGGGGGCCGGCCCTGCCCGCGCTGCTCTACTTCAGTGACCCGCATCGTGGTAGGCCAGAGGGGCACCTACCTCTGCCCGCGCTGCCAGCCATTGCCCAAAACTGTTGCTGCGAAACTGCGGGCAGAACACTTGACAGCATAATAACAACGTATAATATACTCATTAGCTGGCCGGTACAGGTTTCCGCCCGGCCCGCAAAATACATCATCAGGAGCGTGATATGAGTAAAGACAAGCCAGCCAGGTCACCCGGCCGGGATGATTCCCCCGATAAAAGCGATATCAGCTCTCTCGTGAGCCTTTTAGCCGGTAAGGACGGCGTCGCAAGGATCAAGGCCAGGGCGGCCCTGGTCGATATCGGCAGGCCGGCGGTGGCCGCGCTGGTGAGCGCGCTGAAGGACCGCAGCCAGACCATGAGATGGGAATCGGCCAAGGCGCTGGGGCAGATCAGGGACCCAAAATCCATCGATGCGCTGGTGGCGGCGCTCCAGGATAAGCTCTTTGATGTGCGCTGGCTGGCCGCTGAAGCCCTCATAGGGATAGGAGATAAATCGGTCAAGCCGATCCTGCAGGCTATTGTAGATAACCCGGAATCTGAAGAGGTAAGGGAAGGGGCGCATCACGTCTTACACGATCTCGTTACCAGCCGGTACAGGGACGACCTGAAGCCGTTGATCGCCGCCCTCGAGGACCTCACCTTTACACTCGATATTCCCATCAGGGCCAAGCAGGTGCTCAAAGCTATAGACTCTTAGATGTCGGGTTGAAATATTACGGGCCGTCTGTTGCATTCTCATATGGTTTGTGGTAAAAATGTCCATACCGCGTAAAGGAGGTAGTTGCTATGCCAGCGTGGGTTACAACGATAGATCAGCTCGGGCCCGAGAAAGTACTGCACGTTTACGATCCTGCAACTGAATTGAGGGGGGTCGTGGTAGTCGATACCGTCTCCATAGGCGGCTCGGCGGGGGGCACACGCATGCTGCCCGATATAACCACTGAGGAAATATTCCAGCTTGCGCGCGCCATGACCCATAAGTTCGCCATACTCGACTTCCCTATCGGGGGCGCCAAGGCCGGCATCTGGGCCGAGCCCGGCATCCGCGGTCCGCAGCGCAGGGAGCTGATGCTGTCATTCGGCAAGGCCGTTAAGACGCTGCTGGGCACAGGCGTCACACTGGCCGCGGACATGGGCACCGACAACGAGGATGTGGCAACTTTCTTCGAAGGGGCGGGGGTGCCGAAGAGGTTCACCGGCCTTTCAACTCAAATGATCGAGGGCGAACCGCTGGAGGACCATGCCACGGGCTACGGTGTGGTCGTGGCCGCCCTGGCAGCCTGCCAGTTCGCAGGGCTCAATATCAAAAACGCAAGGGTGGCCATCGAAGGCTTCGGCAAGGTAGGGGGAGGCGTGGCCCGCTATATCAGCGAGTCCGGCGCCACCGTGGTGGCGATCTCAACAGTTGACGGCGCCATTTACAACAAGGACGGCCTGGACGTAAAAGCCCTGCTGGAGGCGCGCAAGACGGCGGGCGACAAGGCTGTGATCGAATATAAAAAGGCCAAGCGCATCAAGAGCCATGAGCTTTACAGCCTGCCGGTGGACATCCTCATACCCGGCGCGCGGCCGTACGTAATAACCAAAAAGAACGCGGGCAGCGTTAAGGCCAAAATCATATCCAGCATCGCCAATATACCGATGACCGACGAGGCCGAGACTATTATATTCAAGAAGGGCATCATGGCGGTGCCGGATTTCATCTCCAACGCGGGAGGGGTGGTACTGGGCGTGGTGGACGTGCTGGGCGGCACCGCGGATGATGTATTCAAGGTGCTGCGCGACTTACTCAGCCCGCTTTCCACGGAGATCCTCAGCGAGGCCAAGCAGAAGGGCATCAACCCCCGGGCGCTGGCGGTTCAGAAGACAACGGCCAAGGTACTGGCAGCCAGGAGCCAGCCGCTTGCGGCTGTTGACCTGGAACAGATGATGATCGATATGAGGAAACGCCTGGGATTCTCGGCTTAACACCCGGGCCAACATATATCGAGCCTGTCGGTCCTGTATGCACAGGGGAATTCATGTGCCGTGTTGCATCGAATTAGTCGTACTTGTATAATATGCCGATTTATGAATGATAACGCACGACAAATGTAAAATGTAACATTTTTAGTTGTTGCTGATCATAGCTACACGCTAATATGGGAGGTTTTTAATGGCGCTGACACAGATATACCTCTACGCAATGATCGTCGGAATAATCGTTGCCCTCATCCTTTGGTGGAGGACAAAAAACAAGCGTACTTTTTACAGCGCGGCCCTGACTGCATTCATCTGGTGCTGGCCGGCTTTCCTGATCGAATGGTACGGCATCTGCGTCCTCGGCATCTGGTATAACCCTACATCATCGGCCGTACCCGAAGTCCCCTGGGATTTCCTGGTATGGTCATTTGTGCTGGGAATCGGTCTGCTGTATCTTTACCGCCCCCTTTATAACAAAAAAATCATTCTGCTGTTTTTCATCATAGCAACGGCCGGCACACTGGCATTTTTCATCGCCATGTCCATCCTGTCGGGCAAATGGGCCCACAGGTGGGGCTGGAACCCTTACTGGGGCTTTGTACACAACCTCGTTTTGCTATGCCTGCTGGTCGCAATCGATATGCTGTTGAAAAAGTTCAATGTATTCAAGCGCATCGGATTGGGCGAATCCGGGAAATGACCGGACAATGGACTGTTTATATTAGCAATCCAATAATAATATAAAGGAGGAGGAAAACAATGGCAGAATCGGCGCAACAAGCCCTGGCATTACTGCGGGACGGCAGCCACTTCCAGTGGCATATCATTCCACTTCTGCTGCTCGTCATGTACGTCTACGCCAACGAGGTCGAAAAGAAGAACTGGAGCCTGGTGCTGGCCGGCCTGGCCTTCTGGCTGATGGACTGGTTCAACGAGATCTGGAACGGCCTGGTCTTCCATTTCAACGGCTTCGCACCGGTCTGGGGCACGCCGGATAACGGCAGCGCGCTGGTGCTGCTGATCGGCCTCAATATCGAGATCACTTTCATGTTCTCCATCATGGGCATCGTCATGTGCAAGATGCTCCCTTCAGACAAGAACCTGAAGATACTGGGCATAAACAACCGTCTTATCTTCGCCGTGGTCGGCGCGATCCTGGCTGTGGGCATAGAGTGCCTGCTCAACTGGGTGGGCGCACTGACCTGGGAATACAGCTGGTGGAGCCTCGGCGCCCCCTGGCTGATCTGGCTGATAGGCTACCTGCCCTTCTTCCTGGTCAGCTACTGGGTGTTAGATATGAAGACCATCAAGAGCAAGCTGATAACGGTCGGCATCATCGGCGCCGTCGATATCATCTCGATCATCGTTTTCATGTGCATCCTTAACTGGATTTAACCTGCATTTTCGCACAGGCATGCAAGGGCCGCCGTTTACAAACGGCGGCCCTTTTGTTTGCAGGTCGATCCGCCGGTCTGCCATCCCCCAAAAGTATGACCCGCCAATAGCCTGTTGGGATGGCCGCCTGTAATTTCATTTACCTTAAAAACCGTCCCTACATCCGATGGCATGCGCCCGCCCGGCCGGTATACTGTGTATATAAGGGAGATTATTAAGTGATACATATAAAAACAGCTATACAAGAACCGGTAACGCACACAGTATCGGAAAGGACCGTGACCTTCGGCAGCAACGGTGTAAAGCTCAGCGGGACCCTCTTCATGCCGTCCGGCGCAAGCAAATACCATCGCCTCCCCGGCGCAGTTATGTGCCACGGCTACGGCGGCGAAGGCGCAGCCTTCGAGAACAGCGCAAAGGCCCTGGCCTCGGAGGGCATAGTTGCCCTGACATTTGATTTCCGGGGCCACGGCGCCAGCGAGGGAACGCTGGACGGCAGCATTGTGAACGATGTTATAGACGCCTGGGATTTCCTGCGCGGCCGGCCGGAGGTCGACCACAAAAGCATGGGCCTGATAGGGCACAGCATGGGCGCTTTCTCGGCCATCCTGGCAGCCGGCAAGCTAAAAAAGGCCAAAGTATTAATAGCCCTGGCCTGCCCCGGCGAGATCAAGAACAAAGTAGTCAGAAACCCCGATCATTTCGCCCACCCGCTGCTGCGCTTTATAGCCAGGTCGATATTCCAGTATTTCAACCTGGTCAACAAGGTCAAGATACGCGTGGACTGGAGGCGGTTTCTTGAATTCTGGATTAAGACGAAACCATCGGAGGCGCTGGCCGGACTGGAGGACTGCGCAAAGCTCTTCGTCTTCTGCCTTAGCGACCCGACATCGCCATACAACAGGTTCCTTTATGCTTATGCCATGGCCAGTGAGCCAAAGCAGGTCATGATATCATCGGGACATCATACCTCCATGATAGAGCCGGGCGACCTGCGCACACAATGGCAAAAATGGGCGGTAGGCGCTCTGTACGGCAGACACTGGCGTTCTTAACAGGGTCAAATATAAACCCTCCTTATTTGAAACAGGGGGCCGGTTCCGGCCCCCTGTTTCATTTAGAGCTATGCCGTTGTATAATCGGCGTAAATCAGCATGGGAATATTTGATAGCATCGCCAGAGCAATCTTCCACATGGCCAGGGGAGACAGTAAAAAACGCTGGCTTTACACGCCGCTGGTGGCCTTCCTCTTCATGTGCTTCATATCGCTCTTTTTTGTCGGCGCATACTTCACAGACAGGTGGCTGAATCTGCCAGCAGCAATCTATATGCCGTGGAACCTGGTCCTGGGACTTTTACTGCTGGCGCCGGGCGCCCTGATTATCATCTGGACGTGGATACAGTTCCTCGCGGCAAGGGGCACTCCTGTGCCCATCAACCCTCCTCAAAAGCTCATCATCACGGGCCTTTACGCTTACAGCCGCAACCCCATGCTGCTGGGCATATTCCTGATGTTTTTCGGTGCTGGCATCCTGACAGGATCAATATCGCTGACCTTCTTCTTCTCGCCGCTCTTCGTCCTCTTCTTTTACTTCCAGATCACCGGGGTCGAGGAGAAGGAGATGGAACTCAAGTTCGGGCAGGCATACCTCGACTATAAGCAAAAGGCGCCCAGGTTCCTGCCCCGATTGGTGAAAAGTGTGAATTTTTAGGGCGGGGAATCAACGGCTGGAATTATGCGCGATCCCGGCTGCCAGGGATGCGACGCCGGTAATAGCTGTAAGCGCGGAAAACGGCGGTGGAGGCGCGCAGGACGGAAGGAAAAACAGCCAGACCGGCAGCAATCATCTGGTTAAACGACTTCTCGGGCACCCCGTCATCACCCGGCGCTGTGTTGGTCGTCATGGTCAGCACCACGGGCTTGGGCGACATCCTGCCCCACTCGATCAGCGTCTCCGTGTGGATCTTATACTGGAA
>CAZKOL010000022.1:0-31151 GCA_964554375.1 uncultured Dehalococcoidales bacterium | reverse complement strand
CCCACGCATTTCTTCTCGTTCACGCTCAGCCACGTCGGCTACCTGGGACCTGTCTTCGCCTACGTGCTGGATTTCAGCACCGGGGAGTACCACGAGCAGACGCTGAGCATTCCCCTGGGCAGTGGCATAGTGCTTCCGCGCAATAGCACCTCAGGCAATTGCCTCTACGAAAAAGGCAGCCTGTACCTCCGTTTCCATACACCAGACGACAGCCGGCGCAGGCTGGAAGTCGACTGGCCCGGCTTCGGCGGGTCCGGGCTGAAGGCTGACGTCAAGATGTTTTTAAAGGAAGGACATGAATCGGTCGTCAATGTGTTTCCTTATGAGAACAGGCGTTTCTTCTATACACGCAAGGTCAATTGCATGCCCGCCGAAGGCGCCATCGAGTACGGGTGGGACGGAGCAGGAGAGGACGGAGCAAAAAAGATCAAATCATACAGCATCGATCCTGATACCTGCCTGGGGACGCTGGACTGGGGTGTGGGTGCGTGGCCTTACCGCTCCTTCTGGATCTGGGCCAGCTTCTCGCAGTTCCTGCCGGACGGAAGAACCATCGGGCTGAACGTCGGCGACGGGATCGGCAATAGCCCGGAATTGAACGATAACGCGATCATTTTGAACGGGAAAGTACATAAGCTGGGGAAGGTGGACTTCAAGTACGATAACAGGGATTTCAAAAAGCCCTGGCTGATGACCTCGCCGGACGGGCGGCTTGACCTGGAGTTCAGACCATTCTTCGAAAGGGTGGCGAAGACTGACGCTGGTGTTTTAGCAAGCGAGGTCCACCAGATGTTCGGCCGCTACAGCGGGACGCTTATCATGGACACGGGAGAAAAGATAGAAATAAATGACCTGATCGGCTGGGCAGAGGAGCACCACGCCCGCTGGTAAAAGTTGCGTCACTGCGGGTATATATCACACCGGTTCAAACTCGAACTGACCGTTTTTGAAGAGATCCAGGCAGGCGTCCACGGCGGCCTCGTCGTATTTAATGCCCCTGTTGCAGGTGATCTCCTCAAGTGCTTTCTCAATGCCCAGTGCCGCGCGGTAAGGCCGGTGTGAGGACATGGCTTCCACCACGTCGGCCACGATCAGTATTTTCGCTTCAGGCAGTATATCGGCGCCCTTCAGGCCATGGGGGTAACCGGATCCGTCCAGCCTTTCGTGGTGCTGATATACAATCTGTGCGACGGGCCCGTTGAAATCTATCTTTTTTAATATATCGTAACTTCCCTGGACGTGGGTCTGGATGATCTGGAACTCTATTGGTCCCAGTTTCCCGGGCTTGCTGAGTATGTCGGACGGCACATATATCTTGCCGATGTCGTGGATGGTTGCCGCCGTATTGAGATAAGTGACCTGCTCATCCGTCAGGTTCATCTTCTTCGCCATGGCGTTTACCAACTGAGCCACGCGTATCTGGTGCCCCGCCGTAAACGGATCTTTCATCTCGACCATCTTGGCTATGGCGACCACGGTGTCGCCCAGGGTCTTTTCCAGTGCCGCCAGGCTCTGCTCCAGCTTTTTCTTAGCATCCCTGCGCTCGGTGATGTCCCTGGCCTCGCCCATGATAGAAACCGGCTTGCTGTTCTCATCCCTGATCAGGCTGAATGTATTTTCCGACCAGAGGGTTGTGCCGTCCTTGCGATAGATCTCAAGTTCTAATTTGCGGACGGGATTGTAATCGGGGTCGGCCATCATCCTGGGGATCTCCTTAAAAAACATTTCGGTTGCTAATCTAAGCGATTCAGGTGCGATTCGTTTTTCAAACGGTAGTTCCATCAACTCTTTGCGAGTAAAGCCGGTATGCTTTTCTGCAGAAGGACTCTGGTAAGTAGGATTAAGGTCCATATCCATGAGCCATATAAAGTCTGTAGTATGTTCTGACAGCAGGCGATACTGCGCCTCGCTCGCCCGAAGAGCAGCGTCTGCTTGTAAGCGCTCGGTAACATCACGGGCAATTCCCCGAAATCCGATTATCTTGCCATCCCCGTTTTGCAAGGGCAAGGCCGAGTTTTCGGTGAATATTAGTTCTCCGTCCTTTCTAATTCGACATACTGGGAACCTTGTGTTGGGCTTTCCCGTCCGGTAGACCTGGTTGAATACCTCGTATACGCGTTGCGCATCATCTTTGGACGTGTAAACCCGATAGTTCATCCCCGTTAGCTCTTCCATGGAATAGCCCAACTGACGACATGTTGCATCATTGAAAAAGGTCAAGTTACCGGCAAGGTCCACTTCATAATAGGCCTCTTCCATTTGCTCTAAAACAGTCCGGTATTTTACTTCCGATTGCCTAAGCGCCTCTTCCGCCAGTTTGCGGTCGGTGATGTCAGTATAATAGTCAAGGGTAGCCGGCCTGCCCTGCCACTCAATCAGGACAGTGGAGATCTCCACCCACCTGATATCGCCGGATTTGTTTATGGCCCTGAATTGATAGACATTTTCAAATACGTCCCCTTTCAGTCTTCTCGCCTCGTGTTCTTTGATGAATTCCTTGTCCTCCGGGTATATGAACTCGGCGACCGACATAGAGATGATTTCTTCATCGCCATAGCCAAGCATTTGTACTAGTTTGGGATTCACCAGTTTGAACATGCCATCCTGCGATACGGCTATACCTTCGCTGGCGTTCATATATAATACGCGGTATTTCTCCTCGCTCTCACGCAGTAATTCATCGGATTTCCTGCGCTCGGTGATGTCCCTGGCCACGACCAGTATAGATACCGGTTTGCCGAGCTTATCCCGGATGATGCTGAACTTGCTTTCCGCCCAAAAGGCTGTACCGTCTTTTTTATAAAACTCCAGATCAAGAGTCAGGATGGGATTGTAATCCGCATCGGCCTGTACCTTAGGCAATTCCTCCAAAAATGCTTCAGCCACCGCTTTGAGCGACTCCGGTGTGAAGTACTGCTCCAGCGACATCTCCATTATCTCCTGTACCGTGAAACCGCTTTGTTTTGCGGATGAGGGACTGCAGTACATAAGCTTGAGGTTCATGTCCAGAAGCCATATCCCATCAACCGTATTGTCTGCCAGCAGGCGGTATTTTGCCTCGCTGTCTTTTAACGCATATTCCATCTGTTTGCGCTCTGTGATATCTACGTAAGCGATCGCCACTCCGAAGTTCTCCAGTGGGATAGGCTCGGCGGTTACGTTGACCCATGTGATCTCACCTCCGCCTTTAACGATACCCATCTCTACATTTTCTATACGGCGGTTTTCCCTCAAAGCGCGTACACTTGAATATTCGTCAACCGGCAGGGGTGTCCCATCCGGGCGAATAATCTGCCATTCTGGAGAATCATATTTACGCTGCAAATGCTTATCAGGCGTGAGGCCCAACAGCCGTTCCGATTCCTTATTAGTGTCGACCGGGTTGCCGTCGGCATCGGTGATGCTGATGCCCAGGGGGAAGGATTCGAAAAGGATCCGGTATTTTTCCAGCGTAATATGTGTTTGTTCCTCAACACGCTTCTCAGTTTTTACCTGCGCAACGCCCTTTTTCCCAACTGGCTTTGCCCTGCTTGTGCCGGCATCTTTTTTCCTAGCCCTGCCTGCCATTCTACGTGTCCTCCAAATACATCTACGGATGTGCGGGATTAATCAATCGTATAATTCAAACATATCACATACTATTGGATTTACACAAATACGACCAACCCTTCTGACCCTGACTGTCCGGATGTAGGGACGGGCCTTCAGGCCTGTCCACTCTTACGGGCGCAGCTGAAGCTACGCCCCTACGTTTTACCTCCTGAATTTGCCTGATACAGCGATGATGTTCAGCGTGAGGCCGAATAGGTTGATTCCCACTGCCAGTGCCCATGATACGATCGAGCTGTACACCTGCGGCTGGGTGAAGATATTGATTATATGCGTGACCACGCCTCCGTAGCCCATTACGATTATTGCGATCCCCATCAGTATCCTGTACAGGGTGATCTTGCGCAAATAGCCCGGGATAAGGAACAACGCGTAGGTTATCATGGAGATGGCGCCCAGAGCCGGTTGCGTGGGCGCCAGCGGCGGCGCTCCGATGGTTGTGAGGTAAAGGCTCAGGCCGTTATAGAGCATGCCGAGGATGAAATAGATGACCTGCAGTAGCAGCAGCGTTGTCAGTTTCATATCTCTTTCTCCGCACTTATTTGGCGATCAGGGTTTCCTGCTGGACTTTAGCCATGTCGGCCGGATAGGTGCGTGCGGCCAGCCAGAGCAGCAGCGCCGCGATGAAGCCCGCTATGGTGGTGATCAGGAAGGCGGTGAGGAGCCCGTCGGCGCCGCCGCCCAGCCTGTCGGAGATGGCGCCCACTACCGAGGGACCCCAGGCGCCGCCGAACATGTAGGAAGCGAATACAGCCATGCCCATGGAGAGGCCCTTATGCGCCGCCGGAACCAAATCCTGAGAGACGGCGTTGAGGGCAGGTGAGCCGATCATCGAGAGGAAGCCGTAGAAGAAGCCCAGGGCTATGCCGATGGGGCCGAACTTGAGTATCACCATGGCGATCAGCACGATGGCAGCCAGTAAGGAGGCCAGCGCGGGTAGGTAGAGCCGGCCCTTGCCGGTCTTCTTCTGCCAGAGGTCGGCTAGCCAGCCGCCCAGCGGGGCGGCGATGATGGCCATCAGGGCCCATCCGCCCACGATCAGTCCGGCCTGGGCCTCGGATATGCCCATCAGGCGCATCATCAGCGCCGGCGCCCAGACCAGCACGGACACCGTCATAAAGCACAGGATGCCGTAGCCGAAGAAATACAGGACCAGGCTGCGGATGCGGAACAGCGCTGCGATGGACTTGCCGAAATTAATCCTGGCGCCTGCCGTGCCCGGGCCGGCAGGGGTCTTGTAGTCCCTCATAAAAAAGGCCAGTATGCCAAGGATGACGCCCGGTATGGCAAAGATGTAGAAGGCCCAGCGCCAGCCCATAGCTGCGGAGATGGCCCCGCCTGCGATCATACCGATGGCGGCGCCCAGCGGTATGCCGATATTTAAGATGCCCAGCATGCGGGCTCGTTTTTCCGGCGGGTAGGCTGCGCTGACCATGGCCACGCCGCCGGTCGTGAATCCCGACTCGCCCACGCCCACCAGGCTGCGCGGTATGATAAGCGAGGTAAAGTTTTTAGCAAAGCCGGTCAGGAAGGTGAACAGGCTCCAGAGCAGGGCCATGATGCCGATGGTCCTGTTGCGGCTCCAGCGGTCGACCATGTAGGCCACCGGGAAGGAGAAGATCGCCATGCCCAGGATGAAGATGGTCTGCGCCAGGCCGCACTGGGTATCGGTCAAGCCGAGCTCGATCTTCATGGGCTGCAGTACCACCGAGAAGACCTGCCGGTCGATATAGTTGATGACATACAGCAGGGTGCAGATGACCAGGATATACATGGCGCTGCCGCCGCCTGTTTTGTATTCCAGGGGTTGTGTGTTAACCGGCTCTTTCATATTCATGATCCACTTATTTCTTGAAAAGCAGTTCTTCCAGTTGCTCGGGCGCATGGGTCAATTTTAGGTTGCCGTTCTCGGTTATCAGCACGGTATCGGAATGGCGGTAGCCGCCCTGCCCCTTGAAATAGATGCCCGGCTCGATGCTGACGATCATGCCGGGGGCCAGCTTGCGCTTGTCGCCCAGCGCCAGGAAGGGGTCCTCATGTCCCGTGATTCCGAAGCCGTGTCCCGTGCGGTGGATGATATTCTTTTCGTAGCCGGCGTCGATGAAGACCTGCCGTACCTGTTTATCGATCTCCTCCAGCACCGTGCCCGGCTGCGCCAGCTTGTAGGCCAGCGCGCGCCCTTTCATCATGATATCGAATAGCTTCTTTGCGTGATCAGGCACATACTCCAGGAACAGTGTGCGCTCGATCTCCACGCCGTATCCGTCCACGGTAGCGCCGACGATTGAGCAGGAAGGCCCTCCCTCCTCCATGGCCATGAAGGGTGTGGGGATGATATGCGGGTCGTGGGAGATGGAGGGTGGCCAGACCGCGCCCTGGAACTTGCTGGCCATGAGATTGATGTCGGGCACTTCGATAAGCGCCTTGGCCATCATGGCCTGCACCAGTCCGCTGTAGATGGTGATAATCGGCACGCCCACACGTGTGAGCTCCAGCAGCTTTTTCATGCCTTCGTCCACCACCAGGCAGGCATGTACGGTGCGGCCTATCTCGTAATCGGTCTTGATTACGCGGACCTCCTCGATGATATTGGTCATCACGGTAGTGCCGCGTGTCTCCTTGAGAATGCCGGCCGGCATGGCCGATTCGATGCCGATGCGGTCGCCGTCTTTGAAGAGCGGCCTGTAAACGTTGTACCAGTTCTGTCCCTCTGGCGCCGGGAACTCGTAATAGATGACATAATCCAGGTCGCAGCGCGCCCGGGTCTTGACGTGGGTCGATTCCAGCAGCGGGCAGACCATTTTCAGCGTGCCTTTTTTCGGTATCACAAGTATGAAGGGACGCTCGTGCACAATGTTGGCGAAATTGGTCAGGTAGTAGATATTGGTCGGCGAGAAGGAAACATAATAATCCAGCTTCTGCTTCTCCATCAGCTCGCGCACCTTTTCCAGTCGCGTGCCCAGCTCCTCTTTACTTGGTTTCGCAGTTAACGGCTCAATCTTCACGGTCTGCCTCCTTTAAACGGGGATTTCCCGCTATTATATAGAAATATTTCGGGATGTTAAATGAGCGTATACAGATATTAAATATCGAGTAATCTGATCAATTGAGCCGGAGTCACTATCCGGAGGCTGGATTTCTCCGTCAATGATGAGGCAGAGTGAAAATGCTTGTCACCGGTGACGAAATATTCCGGTTCTGCGCTTACTGCTGCGGCAAATATCGCAGCATCTTCGAAATTCAGGTATTCAGTCCACTTTTTCACCTGGTCAAAGGACGGATTTATCACGATTTCAGGTGGGGAGTTGGTCAGGAATGCGTTTAATGCGGAAACGGCATTGGGTTTCTTTTCCTGCAAGGTGAATACCGTCTCCGCCAGTATCAATCGTGATACTACGACCGTTACCCGCCCGGACGCGTGCAAATACAAGATATTGGCCGGCGTGCCTTTTGGGGAATAAATTCCTGATATCAGGACGTTACTATCGACGAATATGCGGTGATCAGGCTTTCCGGCCATACTCTTTTGCGACCAATTCACGCCTTATCCGCCGCGCCGTTTTAAGCAATTCTTTTTCAGTAACGTCAGATGTCTGAAAAACCCGGTGCAGTTCCTGCAAGGCATTCAGAGCCACAGATTTCTTTGGTTTTGCAACGAGCCTATCCCCTTCAACATTCAGGATAAGCCTGTCGCCAGGCTCTACACCTAGTTGCTCGCATAGTTTACGCGGCAAAGTAATCTGGCGCTTATCCCGGATTATGATGTCGTTCGATATATTCTTGCTCATTAGCTTTTGATATTGGATGTAAGATGTCATACATCCAACATCAGATATTTTATCACATTCTTAAGAAATTCAACACATTCCTTCAGGAGGCGCTTAATATGGTATATTATTATTCTCTTAGCATACCTTTAATTCAGTAATAGTATGTATTGAATTTGGATTAAGTAATCATGGATAAAAATAAGGTCAGTCCTATCAATTCCCAAATGTTGGTTGACCTGGTATCTATAAAAATGCCTTTTGGAAAATACAAGGACTATATCCTGTGTGATCTGCCTGACCCTTATCTGGTCTGGTTTCACCAGAAAGGTTTCCCTCCGGGAAAAATTGGCGCGCTATTAGCTGCTCTTTATGAAATTAGACTTAATGGATTGGGATATCTCCTGAAGCCAATTAGAAAATATTCGCAGTGAAGTAGAGCAATACGAGATAGAATTACAATATGGGCGTTATAAAGCGTGAGGATATAAAATTGGGCTTGCGGGTCTCAATAGTAATGAAGCCAGACCAGAGGTCCGGGAAACCAACTGAGGGGATAGTCAAAGATATTTTGACAAACTCTTCATTTCACTCCCATGGCATCAAGGTCCGGCTGGAAAGTGGTCAGGTTGGTCGAGTTAAAGAGATAATAAATTGGAGCTGACCTTACCCCTCCCCCGAAGCATGACGGTACAATACTGGCTTAAATATTGTTATAATTCGTGATAGAGTCAATCCGGCCGATTGACAGGCCAATATGCGTACTGTGAAAGAAACGTCCGAAATCATGCGGCGTGTCCATTCCAAGGATACGGCGCCAGACATGCTATTCCGCAAAGCCCTGTGGGCCCATGGTTTTAGATATAAATTATATGATCCCAATCTGCCTGGCAAACCTGACCTGGTATTACCTTCCCGGAAAGTTATTGTTTTTGTTGATGGCGATTTTTGGCATGGTCATCAGTGGCGGTTACGCGGGCTTACGTCGCTCGATGCGCAATTCGCAAATGTAAAGAATAAAAAGTATTGGATCAATAAAATTAATCGTAATATGGATCGGGATTGCCGAAATGCGACAAAACTGCTGTCTGACGGCTGGACGGTTGTGCGTTTTTGGGAGTCCGAGATAAAGACGAACTTGGAGAAGTGTATTAATTTGACGTTGGATGTCATCAACAATGGCCATTTGGATCACAACAATCCGACGGTTACCAATAAGACATTTGCCGAGTTTTTTGCAGGTATAGGCCTGATGAGAATGGGATTGGAGAGACATGGCTGGTCGATTCGTTTTGCAAACGACATAGACCCCCTGAAACATGAGATGTATAAAGACAATTTTAATGAGTCGCACGATACTTTTATACTTGGGGACATTCATGCAATTTCCGCAGATGCGGTTCCATCGGTGACTCTCGCTACGGCTTCTTTTCCATGCAATGACCTATCCCTGGCCGGATCGAGATCTGGATTGCGCGGCAAGCAATCTTCGGCATTTTGGGGATTTGTACGGATTATTTCAGAAATGAAAGAGCGACGTCCCCCAATTGTTTTGATTGAGAATGTTGTTGGATTTCTGACTTCAAATCATGGAAAGGATCTTGAAGATGCGTTAACATCTCTGAATAAACTGGGATATCAGGTTGATGCACTTATATTAGATGCGGCGAATTTTGTCCCGCAGAGCAGACAAAGGCTATTTATAATTGGCGTTCTAGTGCCTAGCGGTAGTATTGAATATCTAAATATAAATGAAAATTATCAGTTTTATGAGAGCAATATAAGGCCAAAAGCGCTGGCAGATTTCGTTTTACTTCACCCGCAAATAACATGGCGTTTACGTAAGTTGCCAAACCAACCATTAAGGAAGATAAGTTTTGAGGACATTATAGAAAATATGGACGACGGATCGAAAGAGTGGTGGAGTACCAGTCGTGTCGATTATCTCTTGAATCAGATGAGCGCCAAACATCGAAAAGTGGTTGAGCAAATGATGAATAACTCCTATTACTCATATGGGACAATATTTAGACGTGTTAGAAAAGGCAAGTCAATGGCGGAATTGCGGACTGATGGATTAGCGGGTTGTTTACGTACCCCTAGGGGTGGGAGTGGGCGACAAATAGTACTCAAAGCTGGAGATGGCAAGTGTTTTGCTAGGTTGCTTAACCCCAGGGAATGTGCGCGTTTAATGGGGGCAGATGACTATGAGGTCGCAGTGCCATTGAACCAAGCGCTATTTGGCTTTGGTGATGCGGTCTGCATACCCGTGATAGAATGGTTAGTGAACTACTATCTGAATCCCCTTGTGAATGAGCTTAGCAGGGGAGTTGTATTGAAGCCGCAGGTTGTGGTGAAAAATGAAAACAAGTAAATCGGATCTGGCATTACAAATATTTTATAAATGGTATAGCGAGTTGCCGGTGCATAGTACCACTGGGGGTCCTGCTAGAGGGACTCTTAGTGGCGCCCTTATAGTGTTGGATAGACTGCAGCAAGAGTTTAAATTAGACTTAGATTCACATCGTACTAAAGGCAAATCTCAGTTGATTGGCCTAAGTGCTGCAGCTGAACGCAATATTTTAGGAAGATTTGGGGAAACGCGACCATTTCTTAAGGAAGGCGGACGAACAAACCGAGGTTTGCCAGGCGATATTGATACAATGCTCAAATCCATTGCTGAAATGCACTTGGACAAACTGACCAAGAAGGAACGCAACGAGGCACTGCAACAATTGCAAGAGTTTTTGGTCAATAAAGTTAGGGATTTTCATAACCGACAAACGCTAAGGCTAGAATATGACCCCTCATTTAGTACATGGCAATTTATCCATAACTTGTTGAACGCAGCGAAGGGCAGAGGTACATTAGGTCAGGTTGCACAGTATTTGGTGGGAGCCAAGCTACAACTGAGATATCCTGATATTAAGGTGGATAATTATTCATATAGTACTGCTGATGATCAACTTAAGAGAGGTGGTGATTTCTTAATTAATGACACCATTTTCCACGTTACTGCAGCCCCAATGCCAGCTGTCTATGAAAAATGCAAATCCAATGTCGGCAATGGATTCAGGGTGTATTTGCTGGTACCAGATCGATTCTTAACTGCTGCCAAAGACAATGCTGAAATGCACTTGTCCGGGAAAATCTTTGTTGGGTCAATTGAAGCATTTGTTGGTCAAAATATCGAAGAGTTATCCGTATTTTCTAGAAATAGGATCATCTCTGAATTCAGACAATTGCTTGAAATATATAATGAAAGAGTAAATGCTGTTGAGTCTGATAAGTCATTGCTCATTACGATTCCTCCGAACCTGTTGAAATGAATCGTGTTTATTACTCTTCCCCCTTCACATCTTTCTCACCCTTCTCTTTCCCAAAGCCCTCCTCCTTCAGCTTATCCATGATTCTGGCCGCCCGCGGGAAGCCGATCTGCAATTTTCTCTGCAAGTAAGAGGCGGAGATGTCCTTTGACTCCAGGGCAAGCTGGCGGGCTGCGTCGAGTAGCTCGTCCTCGGCGGGCTTCTTGCCATCGGCCCCGGCCTGGGCCATCTCCTCGAACTTAACAGCCTGCGCCTCCTGGCGGCGCTGGCTGGCCCAGAAGTTGACCAGCCTCTCGATCTCGGCATCGCCGACCATGGTGCCCTGCAGGCGCTTGGGCTTGGAGGCGTCCTGCGGCATGTAGAGCATGTCGCCCCTGCCCAGCAGCTTCTCGGCGCCGGCGGAGTCGATGATGGTGCGGGAATCCACCTGCGAGGTCAGCGCGAAGCTCATGCGCGTGGGGAAGTTGGCCTTGATCAGGCCGGTCACCACGTCCACCGACGGCCTCTGGGTGGCCACGATCAGATGTATGCCGGTGGCGCGCGCAAGCTGCGCCAGGCGGCAGAGGGCGTGCTCGACCTCGTCATACGCGGCCATCATAAGGTCGGCCAGCTCATCGATCACTATAATGATGTAGGGCATGCACTCCGAGGGTTGCCTGTTCTTATTGAATTCCTCGATATTACGCGCCTTGCCCGCTGAAAAACGCTTGTAGCGGATGTCCATCTCGGCGCTCAGCCAGCGCAGGGCCATTACAGCCTTCTCGGTATCCACCACAACGGGCGACACCAGGTGCGGGATGTTGTTGTAGTTGACCAGCTCGACGCGCTTGGGGTCCACCATTACCAAGCGTACGGCGTCGGGCGTATTGTTCATCATAAGACAGCAGATGATGGAGTTGAGGCAGACGCTCTTGCCGCTGCCAGTGGCGCCGGCTATAAGAAGGTGCGGCATTTTAGCCAGGTCGGCCACAATGGTTTCGCCTCCTGCCCCTTTGCCCAGCGCGATGGCCAGGTGGGATTTAGCCAGCATTTTCTGAAATGCGGTGCTCTCCATTACCCCGCGCAGGCCTACCGAGCCGAAGGTGGTGTTGGGCACTTCGATGCCCACCATGGACTTGCCGGGCACGGGCGCCTCAATCCTGATGCTGGGCGCGGCCAGCGCCAGCGCCAGATCGTTGGACAAGGAGTTGATACGCTCAACCTTGACACGCGTGCGGGCGACCTCCTCCTGCCTGGTGGAGACATTGCCGTCGCGATCCTTCTCCCTTACGTCTTTGAATTTGCGGTCCCAGCCGGGCTCGACGCCGAACTGCGTGACCGTGGGTCCGCGGTTAACTTCGATAACTTTAGCTTCAACACCGTAGCTGGCCAGCGCCTCCTCGATGGTCTCTCTGCGCTTCTCAATCTCGCTGTCGCTAATTATGGTCTCGGCGATCTTGTCGAGTATATTTATATTGGGCAGCGACCAGCCGCCAACGGTTATGCCGGAACGCAGCCTGTCCATTACGGCGGTATCGGCAGGAACAGCGGGTTCTTCATGCTGCTCGGCTTTAACAGGCTGCTCTTGTTCCGCCTCCTTGTCGGCGGGCACGGCTTTTTTCTTCGCGTTGGATTCTTTGACAGCTTCAGTGATCTCCCCGACCGCCCCGGCCGTCCCTTTCGCCGTGCGCTTGAAAAGCCTCAGTGTCCACTCGGGCGCCACCAGGAATATGCCCAGTATAACCAGCATCAGGAGGATTAATATCCCTGTAACCAGTGAACCGGTGATGATAGCCTGGCCGATGCGACCGCCCAGCGTAACCTGGGCCAGTATCCCGGAGCCGGACGGGCGCAGGAAGGATAATATTCCCCAGGCGGCCGTCATGAAGGCCGCGGCGGCAATGAAGTAATTCCAGTTGCGCGAAAAAAACGAAGGGCGTCCGATGATGATCAGCAGTCCTATGACGGCTATTATCATGAAGATCACGCCCAGTCCCATCAGCCTGACGATGTTCGCCCCGGCTATGTCAAGGGCTGACGCGATCTCCGAGCCAAGGTCACCCAGAGCCCGCGTGATAAGCGGCCAGAAGACGACTGCAAGGCAGACGGCTATAACGAATACGATGGCGAGCAGCACGGGGGGAGAAAAGAGGAAGGCCAGGAACGCATTGCCGGAGCCTTTGCCGGCTTTCTTCTGCGATGATTTCTGGCTGTTATTACCCCTGCTTTTTCTGGCGGGCATAGTTTTATTCTACTATACCTCGATAGCAGTTGTAATTATCATGGGGCGGCGCTTGGTTTTTTCGTAGAAGAACTTGCTCAGGGTTTCCTTGATGCGGGTATGTATGGCGCTCTGCTCCGTGTGGTGTCCCTTGCCCAGCGTGTTGGCCACGAGCTCGCGGCCCTGCTCGATCACGGTTCCGTCATGCTCGGCATCCACGAAGCCGCGGGATACGATGTCCGGCGTGCCGACTAGGCGGCCTTCTTTTTTGTCCAGTGCTACGATGACAACCACGATGCCGTCGCGGGAAAGCAGCTTGCGGTCGCGCAGTATCACGTGCGCATGGCGGCCCAGAACCAGGCCATCCACATAGACGTTGCCGTAGGGCAGCTTGCCGCCTATGCGCCCCTTCTCGCCGTCGATCTCAAGTATATTGCCGTTATCCATGACGAAGATGTTACTCTCCGGTATGCCCAGGCTTTTGGCCAGGCCGGCGTGTATGACGAGGTGGCGGTACTCGCCGTGTATCGGCATGAATAACTTGGGCTTGGCCAGGGTGATGAGCATCTTGAGCTCCTCCTGGCTGCCATGGCCGTGCACATGGACGTTGGAGCGCGAGCCGTAGATAACGTTGGCGCCCTGGCGGAAGAGGTTGTCGATGGTGCGATTGATTAGCGACTCGTTGCCGGGTATGGGTGTGGCGGATATGACCACGGTATCGCCCTGGTGTATACGTATCTCGGGATGGTCGCGGTTGGCGATGCGCACCAGCGCCGAGGTCGGCTCGCCCTGGCTGCCGGTGGTGAGCAGTATGGTCTGACTGTGGCTGTACTTCTTAAGGTCATCTGCAGTGCATAGCACTTGACCCGGGTCGTGCAGGTAGTCGAGTTCCAGCGCCATCTTGACTGTATCGCGCATGCTGCGCCCGACGATGAAGACATGGCGTTTGTGGTGGGTGGCGGCATCTATAACCATCTGGATACGGGATATCAGTGATGAGAAGGTGGCGATGATGACCCGTCCGGGCGCATCGCCGATGATATGGTCCAGGGTCTGGCCGACAATTTTCTCCGAAGGAGTGTAGCCGGGCAGTTCGCTGTAGGTGGAATCGGCCATCAGCAGCAGAACGCCCTCGTTGCCCAGCTTGGCCAGCTTGGAGAGGTCGGTGGGACGGCCGTCCACCGGCGTGTAGTCTATCTTGAAATCGCCGCTGTTGACGATTGCGCCCAGG
This sequence comes from uncultured Dehalococcoidales bacterium, assembly GCA_964554375.1. Lineage (GTDB taxonomy): Bacteria > Chloroflexota > Dehalococcoidia > GIF9 > UBA5629 > CAIMUM01. The sequence continues at coordinate 17,018 of CAZKOL010000022.1, read as the reverse complement.
GGCGTATATATGATCAGTCCCACTGCGTCGGGTATGCTGTGGCAGACCGGGAAAGCCTCGACCTTGAAACTGCCCACCTGGAAGCGTACCCCGGGCGTTATCAGCCTGAGCCGCGCCTTGATCAGGGAGCGGTGCTCCTTGAGCTTGACCGAGATAAGCCCCTGTGTGAGTTTAGTGGCATATATGGGGAGGTCGAGTTGCGGCAGGATGTAGGGGAGGGCGCCGATATGGTCCTCATGTCCGTGCGTGATGACGATGCCGCGCAGCTTGTGCTTGTTCTCGAGCAGGTAGGTTATATCAGGTATGAGAAGGTCGACTCCCAGCATTTCGTCTTCAGGGAACATCATGCCGCAGTCGATGATGAGAATATCTTCGCCGTATTCGACGGCCATCATGTTTTTACCGATCTCGCCGAGGCCGCCGAGGGGGATTATTTTTAACTTGTGACGGGTCATTGCGTTCTAGAAAAGATTGAGCTGGGCGGGCCTGTCTTTTTCTTCCTCCATTTTGCCGGCCTCTGCCAGTACAGCGGGCAATTTGAGCATGTCAGCTTCGATTACCCTGCGTAAGTTGCCCTGGTGAAGGGCGGCCGCCGGGTGATACATGGGAAAATAGATCACGTTGCCTATACGCTTGGCCCGGCCGTGCACCTTGCTGATGCTGTCGCCGGGGAAATATTTGGCCATGGAATAGCGGCCCAGGGTTACGATCACACGTGGCTTGATCAAATCGAGCTGTCTCTCCAGCCACTTGCCGCAGGCCATGATCTCGCCGGGCAGCGGGTCGCGATTCTCGGGTGGCCGGCACTTGATGACGTTGGCGATAAAGACCTGGTTGCGCTTATAGCCGATCATGCCGATTAGCTGATCGAGATACTGTCCCGCCTGGCCTACGAAAGGCCTGCCCGTCTGGTCCTCATGGTAGCCCGGGGCTTCACCGATGAAAAGAAGCCTGGCGTTATCAGGCCCTTCGCCCGGCACTACCCTGGTGCGGTGCCTGGCCAGTTCACAATTTTTACAGCGCTCGATTTCCGCGTGTAGTTCAATCAGAGGTGACATCTAGTTCGAATGATAACACAGGCCCTGTCGGCGGTCAATTCATTTCAATATCAAAATGAGGCTGGATGACAGCATCACCAGCAGCACGATGCAGACGATCATGGGTTGTCTTTCCCGCTCGGCGATGAAATGCGCAAACGACAGTACAAGTATGGCTGCCGGCAATAGCAGGATAATGATCAGGCCTGCAGTTATAAAGGAGGCAGGATCGAGCCCGGCCAAACCGGGCGCCAGGGAGGTCACGGGCGTCAGCTCAGCAGTATGGGGTGCGCCGCTGATAAAAAACAATGTGAGCCCGGCTGTAATCAACAGCAGGCTAACTACTATACCTGCGCGCAGGGTCAGGCTGATGCGCCGGTTAAGGCCGTGCAGCTTTTCGTGATGGCTATCAAACTGGCATTCCATATTCTTGTCACCCCAGCATATTAAGCGCCTTGAGAATCATAATGACCGAGGTTACGGCCAGGCAAAACGTGAATGCCCACATCAGCAGGACGCTGCGGGAATGATGCGCCAGGGACGACCCAAGCCTGGCGCCAAGGAATGCGCTGATGATAAGCGGCGCCACTATGTAGGGCACGACATACCCGTTTAATACATAAATAAATGAGCCTGTCATGGTGGTGAAACAGAGCATCACGCTGCTGGTGGCGATAGCGGCTTTGAGCGGCGCCTTCATGAGCTGGTACAGTACCGGGACGTTGACAATACCTCCGCCTATGCCCAGCAGGCTGGAGACGATGCCGGCGAAGAGGCTGGTCACCAGTCCCGTCGCAGGGCGGTGCACCTGGTAGGCTATTTCTTCGTTTACTGACGGATCATAGTAGCAGCCGTCCAGCCAGGCGTGAGGGGCATGCTTCTTTTCATGTATTTCTCTGGCTGCCTCAACCTGCTCAGGTGTGAGCCGGCGCTGCTTCTTAGGCATCATGAGATAGGCGACGTAGACCATCACCGCTCCAAAGATAATAGTCAGAACGGGAGAGGATAATCGGGCTGCCAGAAAAGCCCCGGCCACTGCGCCCGGAATGAGGGTGCAAGAAAGAAGCAGGCCGAGCTTGAGATTGGTCATGTGCAGACGGATGTAGACGCCGGTCGCCGTGCAGGCGTTGATCACGATGGATACCAGGCTGCTGCCGATGGCATACTGGATGGGCAGGCCCAGCGCCAGCGTAAGCACGGGCACAATGATGAAACCGCCGCCCACACCCAGCATAGAGCCCAGAAGGCCGGCACTAAAGCCGGTGCCGGCCAGTATCCAGATATTGACGTCGGCTGGCATAGTGAGAAAAAGGATAGCACTTTCATCATGCCATTGCGAGGTGCTATACTTGCGCGGGAATTTATACAAGAAGGAAAGTGGATGGCGAGAGCAGACGGACGCGAAAATGATGAAATGAGGCCGGTTAAAATAACCCTGGGCTACCAGGATTATCCGGAGGGGTCGGCCCTTATCGAGATAGGCAATACGCGGGTAATATGCGCTGTGAGCGTGGAGGAGAGAGTGCCGCCCTTCCTCAAGGGGCAGGGTAGTGGCTGGGTCACGGCCGAGTATGCCATGCTGCCGCGCGCCACGCACACGCGATCACAGCGCAATCCTGACAGGCAGCAGGGCCGCTCGCAGGAGATCCAGCGGTTGATCGGGCGTAGCCTGCGTTCCGCCGTGGACATGGACTCTTTGGGTGAAAGGACCTTTACCGTGGACTGCGATGTATTGCAGGCCGATGGCGGGACGCGCACTGCAAGCATAACCGGCGCATATGTGGCTCTCTTCGTGGCCATCGCCCGGTTAAGAAAGCAGGGCATCTATAAAGTCATGCCTGTCAGGTGTGCCGTGGCTGCCACCAGTGTGGGAGTGGTTGACAGGCTGAAGCTGCTAGACCTGTGTTATGACGAGGATTTTCGCGCCGGGGTCGATTTCAACGTGGTTATGACGGATAAAGGCGAGTTTGTAGAGCTGCAGGGTACGGCGGAGGGTAAGCCTTTTTCCAAAGATACTATCGATGCCCTGATCGCGCTTGCCGATAAGGGCATAAAGCAGCTTTTTACGGAGCAGAAAAAGGCGCTGGAAGATTTGCGCTAAGGCCTCACCTGTCCATTGCCTTTTATACACCACTTGTAGCTGGTGATCTCTTTAAGCGCCATGGGGCCGCGGGCGTGGAACTTCTGCGTGCTGATGCCGATCTCCGCACCCATACCGAACTGCGCCCCGTCGGTGAAGCGCGTGCTGGCGTTGGCGTAGACACAAGCGGCGTCCACCTCGTTTAAAAAGCGCTGGATCGAATTATTGTCTTCGCTGACGATAGCCTCGGAATGCCCTGAACCGTAGCGGTCGATGTGCTCCAGCGCCGCGTCCAGGGAATCCACGACCATGATTGCCATCACCAGTGCCAGGTACTCCCTGCCCCAATCGTCATCCACGGCGGGCTTGATATTAAGCCCGTCTATAGATTTGAGTATGCCCACCGAGCGGTGGTCGCAATGCATCTCAACGCCGGCCTTTGCAAGCTCTCCGGCCATGATGGGAAGGAATTTAGCTGCGATATCCTTGTGCACCAGCACGCAGTCGAGGGCATTGCATACGGTGGGACGCTGCACCTTGGCATTGTAGGCGATAGCCGAGGCCTTTGCCGTATCCGCTGTCCTGTCCACGTACATGTGGCAGACGCCGATACCGCCGGCCACCACCGCCATGGCGGCATTGTCCCTTACGAATTTGATCAGGGGAGCCCCTCCCCTGGGTATAACGAGGTCGATATACTCTTTCATTTTCAGCATATGATCCACAAGGCCGCGGTCGGGCGATTCAATGAACTGCACCGCTCCCACAGGTATGCCCGCCTTATAAGCGGCTTCCTGCACGGTACCCGCAAGTGCTAGGTTGGAGCGTGCTGACTCCTTGCCGCCGCGCAGTATCACGGCGTTGCCGGCCTTGATGCAGAGCACGGATATGTCAACCGTTACATTGGGTCTGCTCTCATAGATGGCCCCTATTACACCCAGCGGCACGCGCCTTTTGCTCAATAACAGGCCGTTTGGCAGGGTGCGCTCCTCGATTATCTCGCCCACGGGGTCGGGAAGCGCCGCGACGGTTTTTACATCATCCGAGATAGCCTTGATCCGCTTCGCGTCGAGCATCAGCCGATCGAGCATGGCCGAGATCATACCCGAGGCTTCGGCCTCTTTATAGTCCTTCTCATTATTGCGGAGGATGGTGTCCTCCTTATCCAGCAGCGCCTGCGCGATGGCCATCAACGCCTCATTCTTTACCCCAGCCGGTATAAAAGACAGCCGTTTAGAGGCTGCTTTGGCCTGTGCCGCTTTTTCCTGCAATTCGTTTATATCTGCCTGCATGTGAATCCCCCCCTTGATATTTAGACAAGCGCCAGGTTATCACGGTGTACAGCCTCATCACCGTATACGTATCCGAGTATATCCGCTATCGTACCTGACTTCTCGCCCCTGATACGCAGCAGGTCGCCGGAGCTGTAATTGGCTATACCGCTGCCTATCTTTTTACCTCCGCTTTCGAAAATGTCGACCACGTCCCCCCGTTTGAAGCTGCCTTGAACTTCAACTATCCCCGCGGGAAGCAGGCTTTTTTTCTGCCTGCGCAAAGCGGCGGCAGCGCCTTTATCTATGAATAGTCGGCCCATGCAGGATAATCCCGAAAGCAGCCAGCGCTGACGGCTCTCAATCTTGCTGTCGCGAGCTGTAAAAAAAGTCCCGACGCTCTTGCCTGATGCTGCCTCAGTAATTACTCCGGGAAGCGAACCTTTGGCGATAATAACCGGCACTCCGGAAGACGTGGCCAGCCGTGCCGCCTCGATTTTGGTTACCATTCCGCCCGTGCCGCGCGTACTGCCGGCGCTGCCTGCCATCTCATCTATTTTATTATCGATTATATCGACGACCGGTATGAGCTTCGCCCGCGGGTCCTGCTGCGGGTCGGATGTATACAGCCCTTCTACATCGGAAAGAAGCACCAGCAGGTCTGCATCCACGAGATTGGCTACCATGGCTGAGAGGTTGTCATTATCTCCAAACCGCTGCTCTCCCAGTTCGTCGGTGCACACTACATCGTTCTCGTTGACCACGCAGATCACCTTGAGGTCCATCAGCGCCAGCAGTGTGTTGCGCGCATTCAGGTAGTGCGCCCGGTCGGTGAGGTCCGACCGTGTGAGAAGGGCCTGGGCCACGTTTATGCCATGCTCCAGAAAAAGGCCGTAATAGATATTCATCAGCCGGTTTTGTCCCACGGAAGCCATGACTTGCGTAAAAGGTATATCTTTTCGTTTGTTCTTTATGCCCAGCAGATCCCGGCCGGCCGCAACGGCGCCCGATGATACTACGATTATCTCATGCCCATCGTGGTGCAGTTTTGCCGCCTGCCCGGCCAGGTCGGCCATGACTTTCAGATCCAGGCTGCCGCCGCCACCGGTGATCAGATTGGTTCCGAGCTTGATCACGATGCGTTTGTACTGCATGGTGCGTAAATTATATCACAGCAATGAATTTGACTGAGCTTAGGGGTTGGGTTAAATGTCTGTATCCCGTTCGGATTAACAGGTCGGGCGGGCGCCGCCACTTTCCAGTACCGGCCAGTTTCATGACGCTCCGATCAACTTTACAAGGCTGCGAGGCAGGGCTATAATCTTTGCTTGTGTTCGAAATCAACCAGGACCTGATGGGTATACTGACCAGGCTTTCCCCGATCTGCACGGCTCTTGGATGCAAAGCTTATCTGGTAGGGGGCTTTGTGCGCGACTGGCTGGTGGGCAGAGATACGGTAGACCTCGATATCGCAGTCAGTGGCGATTCGCTGGCTATAGCTCAAGAGGCGGCTGAACTTGTAGACGGCCGCTATGTGATGATGGACGAGGAAAATGGCGTGGGCCGCGTGGTGGTGGCCGGCGAGACCGAGCCGTGGCATATAGATATAACGTCATATGCCGGTGATATCGAGCGTGACCTGCTGCGCCGTGATTTCACCGTGAACGCGATGGGGCTTGATCTGGCTGCCTTCGCATCAGCCGAAATATCGCTGCTTGACCCTTCGGGTGGGGAAGAGGACTTAAAAAAGGGCCTGTTAAGGCAGGTCAGCGACAGGGTCTTTGACAATGATCCCTCGAGGCTGATGCGCGCGGTAAGGCTTTCAAGAGAACTGAACCTTGAGATAGAGCCGATTACCGAGGAGACTATACGCTTAAACAGCAAGCTCGTGGAAAAGGTGCCCAGCGAAAAGGTCAGGGAGGAATTGCTCAGGATACTGGCTCTGCCGTTTGCCGGCAACTCCGTACGTTACCTGGATGACCTCGGGTTGCTGTGCAAAATAATGCCTGAGATCGAGGCTATGAAGGGCGTGAAGCAGCCGAAGGAGCATTACTGGGATGTTTTCGATCACTCCATCGAGTCTATAGCTGCCCTTGAATATATACTGAGGGAGAGCGATTGGGTCTATGGAAGAGGGGGCATTCTGGAAGATGTTCCGTGGCAGTCGGAGATCCAGCAGTATTTTAACGGGGATATAGCGGGAGGCGCCAATCGCAGGACTTTGCTGAAGTTAGGCATGCTGCTGCATGATATCGCCAAGCCTGAAGACCGGACCGTTGAGGAAAACGGTCGCATAAGGTTCCTCGGTCACACCAGGGACGGCGCCGTTACAGCCGCAGCCATACTGGGGCGGCTGAGGTTCAGCAACAGCGAGATCCGCTATGTGGAGAAATTGATTTACCACCACCTTCACCCGGCTCAGATGTCCCATGACGGCATGCCTACCCACCGGGCGATATACCGTTTTTTCAGGGACACCGAGGGCGCAGGGATCGATATAATTTACCTGGCGCTGGCGGATTACCTGGCCGTAGCCGGCCCGCGGGTTGATATCGGAGAGTGGCATATGCAGACTGAGCATGTGAGGTATATAATAGGTGTTCATAATAAACAGGAAAGCGAGATTTTGCCGGTCAGGCTGCTGACCGGTGATGATTTAATACATGAGTTCAGGATGCACCCGGGTAAAGATATCGGCAGGCTGCTCAAGCTGGTCAGGGAAGCCCAGGCGGCGGGCGAGATCAGCACCAGGGAAGAGGCCCTGCAATATGTCAGAAATGAGATCGACAGGGGCGCCTGCTGTGCAGCATGAGATATGGGACCTGCCCCGGACTGTGATTAAAACGTTGCTCAGGAGGGAGAATAGATAATTGAAAACAAGTGATATGTTGCTACTTTTGTTTATAGCGATCCTGGTGGGGTTCAGCTTATGGGCCATCACCCCGCTGGACGGTGACCGCTTCGGCCGCCGGGGACTCACACTGGGCCTCGATCTCAAAGGCGGCGCTTACCTTGTCTATGAAGCCGACCTCTCCAAGATGGACCCTTCACAGACGGTCGACCAGGTCATGACCAGCGTCCTCAATAAGATAGAGCGGCGCGCCAACGCATTCGGCGTGAAAGAGCCCATCATCCAGCGGCAGGGCGAGAACCGTATCCTGGTACAGTTGCCCGGCGAGAAAAACGTGGATGAAGCCAAGAAGCTGATCGGGCAGGTCGCTTTGCTGGAATTCAAGGAGACTACCTCGGACATATCCGGGCAACCACAAACGGACGATAAAGGTGAGGTTATCTGGACGATTACCACGGGAACCGGCAGCGATGGACAAATCAAGGAATTAACCGGAAGATACCTCAAGCCCAACTCCAGGGTCGAACTAAAGCCAAATACCAATGAGCCGGAGGTGGCATTCGAGTGGAACGATGAAGGGGCGATACTCTTCGAGCAGATCACCAAGCGCAATATCAATAAACCCCTGGGCATATTCCTGGACGGCCAGCCCATCTCGGCGCCCACGGTACGCGCCGTAATTAAGAGCGCCGGCATCATCGAAGGCATGGATATGAAGGAAGCGCAGAACCTGGCCATCCAGCTTAATTCCGGCTCACTCGATGTGCCCCTGACCGTAATACAGGAGCAGACCGTTGACGCCACACTCGGCTCGGACTCCATAAAAAAGAGTATCGTGGCGGGCGCCATAGGCCTCATCCTGGTAGCCCTTTTCATGATCCTATACTATCGTATGGCGGGTGTCGTAGCGACACTGGCACTGATCATTTACGGCATCATACTGACAGCCATCTTCAAGCTGGTACCGGTCACACTGACGATGGCCGGCATCGCAGCGGCCGTAGTGTCAGTCGGTATGGCGGTAGACGCCAATATACTGATCTTTGAACGTATGAAGGAGGAACTCAGGGCAGGGCGCACGATGGGGGCCGCCGTGGACGCGGGCTTTAACCGCGCCTGGCTGGCCATACGCGACAGCAATGTGACTACGTTCATAGCCTGCATTGTGCTGTTCTGGTTCGGAGATACATTCGGTGCTTTCATGGTTAAAGGCTTTGCGCTCACACTTTTCATCGGTGTGGCCCTGAGTATGTTCACTGCCATCACCGTCAGCAGGCTGTTCCTCTCCATAACGGCAAAGGGCGTTAAGAATACCTGGTTATACGGAGTAAAAGCATGATCAACATCGTAGGTAATCGCAAATGGTTTTTCCTCATTTCCATATGCTTGCTTGTGCCGGGAATCATCTCGATGCTGGCATTCGGGTTTAAACTGGGCATCGATTTCACCAGCGGGACCGTTATGACGCTGCGTTTCAGTCAGCCGATCGAGCAGGCCGAGCTCAGACAGCAGATGTCCCAGCTGGGATATAGCGATGCTACGATCCAGAAGACCAGCGAAGGCGATTTCCTCGTCCGTACGAGGGATATCGATTCCGATGAAAAAATAGCCTTGATCGACGGGCTGAAGCAAGGACTGAATATAGATGTGATTATCAGGGACTTCGCCACGGTATCACCTCGGGTGGCCAGCGAGGTGGCGCGCAACGCGGCTATCGCGGTTTTAGTGGCATCTATTTTCATGATACTTTATATCGCTTTTGCCTTCCGCCACATGCCCAGTCCCTTCAAATGGGGCTTCAGCGCTGTTATCGCCCTGCTGCACGATGTACTGATAGTCATGGGTGTTTTTTCAATACTTGGCTGGCTTACCGGCTACCAGGTTGACGCCATGTTCATCGTAGCCATGCTGACTATAGTGGGCTTCGCCATCAACAACACCTGTGTGGTCTACGACCGCATACGCGAAAACGTTCGCAGAGGGATAAGCAAGGATTTCGCGGTAACGGTAAACTCCAGCATCCTGGAGACAACCGCCCGCTGCGTCAATACCAGCCTCGTGGTGATTTTGACCTCCCTTGCGCTGTACCTGTTCGGTGGAGTAACCATACAGCAGTTCATCCTGGCTCTGCTGGTCGGTGTGATGGTCGGCATCTATGACTCCATATTTGTGGCCGGGCCGCTCCTGGTATTGTGGGAAAGGGGTCTTAAAACTGAATCAAGGGCTGCATGATAACGATGATCTATGCTTATCGATTCATGTAGATTATAAGGGGGCTTTATGGATAGGAACCTTTTTATCGGTTTATGGGCATTGATCATGATCCCGCTGGCCACGTTCATGGGCATCGCGGGCATGATTTTAGGCGTTCTGATAATCCTTTTCCTCGGTATGGGACGCAAGGAAGGCTGAATACTCTCTGACGATATCGTGAATGCGGGGCAACTGCCCCGCATTCTTTGATTATGGCAGTTCTAATATCACAGTTTATGGATAGAGCGGATACGGCTAACGAAGTCGCTGAAATCCCGTGGCGAATATGACATGGGTGGTGGTCCCAGGGGATCGTAAACCTCGCCGTGACCCATGAGAAGTTCAAGGGTAGCGGTGACGGAATAAGCCAGCGCCAGGCGATTGTAACCCCCTTCCAGAGTAAATACCAGCCGGCCGCGGCAGAATTCATCTGTAATAGCCTTGATGATCTTGGTCATGCGCGCAAATCCCATAGTCGTAAGCGTCATATTGGATATCGTGTCCTGCCAGTGGGCATCGTAGCCGGCCGATACCAGCACCAGGTCCGGCTGGAAGCGCCCCGCCACCGGCACCAGAACCTCGTTGAAAACCCCAAGGTATTCGTTGTCGCCCAGCCCGGATTCAAGAGGAACGTTCACCGTATATCCTTCCCCGGCCCCTTTGCCGGCTTCTTCGGCAGCGCCCGTAAAAGGGTACCACGGATACTCATGGGTGGAAAAATATAGTACCTGTGATTCGCTATAGAAGGTCTCCTGCGTGCCGTTGCCGTGGTGGACATCAAAATCGACTATCAATATTCGCTTGATATCATAGTTGGACAGCGCGAAGCGGGCGGCAATGGCGATGTTGTTAAAAAGGCAGAAACCCATCTGGTGGGAGCGTACGGCATGATGTCCCGGCGGCCTGACAGCGGCAAAAACTCCGTCAGCCTTGTGGTCCATGACCTGCTCAACAGCTGTCATCATTCCGCCGGCAGCGTAGATAGCCGCCTCCCATGACCCGGGGGAGGCGTAGGTATCCGGATCGAGCCAGCCGCCGCCGCTGTCTATCTCGGCTTTCAGGCTCCTGATATATTCCCTGTCGTGTACAGCGGCTATCTCATCGATACTGGCGGGGCGGGGAGATATGTGAACGAGTTGTTCTTTGACCTTTGTCTTTTCAAGTACGGCGTCTATTGCGGTCAGGCGGTCCTTCCCCTCGACGTGGTTGCCCGTCTCATGACGCTGGTAGATCTCACTGCTTACATAGCCGACTGGCATTTGCTTGTAGATTTCCTTGTATATTTCCTTGTATATATATTCTGTATAGAGGTTCTTAAGAAGGTCAACTCTTTAGCTGTGGGCCTCGGCCTATGACCATCACCCCGTGGAAGTAACGGTCGTAAATATCTTTAATAGACTTTCCCCATTCAAAGGAGCCCTTGTTTTTCCTCAGCGCCAGGCTGGCGATTTTGATATTATGCGGGAGTCTGTCGGCACGGTCGGAACACGGCATCAGCTTCACGCAGGGAAAATCGATGCACTCTGAACAAAATTCCAGGCCCTTGCTGTTTGCGCAAATCCAGGTTGCGCACTGCTCCCCTATTACCGGGCAGTAACCGTCTATGGACCTGCAGCCTGTGCACGTGACTTTATCCAGGGATAGGTTCAACATCTCTGAGAGCCTGTGTTTGAGCTTGTCATCCTTGATTGCCAAATTTAGAGGGCAAAGCCCGCAGTGAATACCACACGGCGCTTCCAACGCGTTTTTATCCATCAGTCTCTCCTCTGTAAATCATGTTGCCTCGGGGCATGCTAATTATATAGCTAATGTTCAATTGTTACGAGGTTGAGGCGTGGCACTCCCAGCGGGTCGATGCTGTAGTTCTTTACACGCGGGTTTACCAGTACGTAGCTCTGGTTAAACCAGAGTGGTATGACAGGCGCCTGGTCGACAACGACCTGCTCCGCCTGCTGGTAAAGCCTCATGCGCCTGCCATGATCCTGCTCAACGGCTGCCCTGTCGATCAGGTCGTCCAGTTCCTCGCTGGAGAAACGGCCGTTATTGTATTCTGTGCCCGTATAGAAGAGTGTTTGCAGGAAATTCTGCGGATCCGGATAGTCAGCTATCCAGCCTAACACGTACATCTCATCGGCCTCTTGCTGCAGGTTATAATGAAATGGACCTGGCTCAAGCAGCCTGATCGATACGTCGGCGCCCAGGTTTTTTTCCCAGTCCTGTATGATAGCCCCCAGATAAGGATCGACATCAACTCCCCCGTAGCCAAGGACGGTAATGGTGACAGGAGGAAGGCCTGCGCTATACCTGGATTGGGACAAAAGGTCCCTGGCATGTGCCGGGTCATAACCCGGCCCCTTTAACTCTTTGTTATAGCCGGGCATGCCCGGCGGAATTATGCCGTCCGCCCGGCTGACCATATTCTTCTGTATGATCCTGATGATGCGGTCCTTATCCACAGATTGGCTGAAAGCCTGCCGGACAAGGGGGTCGTCGAAAGGAGGCTTGCCGGTGTTGAACCCGATATATTGCAGGCTGAACTCGGGAAAAACATGAAGCTGATCGAAGAAAGGCCCCATTTTATCCGCGGCGCGGTCGATATGTAATTGGCCTATCTCTGCCACGTCTATCTTGCCCGTTTCATAGAGGGACATGGGTACGCCGTCCAGTAGTTGGAAGGCCACGCGGGCCGCAGGCTTCTTGCCGTAAAAGTACTGGTTGGGCTGCAGTATGATGAGGGAGCCTTCGTTCCACCTGGCCAGCCTGTAAGGCCCGCTGCCGTTGGGTTTGTGCCACCAGTCGCTGCCTGACTTCACATTGTCCCTATCCACTACGAAGGCTGTGGGGTAAGCCAACTTGGACAGGAAATAAGCTTTAGGCGCATCGGCCGTGACTGCCAGCGTGTGATCGTCGATAACGGATACGCCACTGAGGTTTTCAGCTTGGCCCGATAGCACTTCAGCCGAGCCCTCTATATCGTTAAGGTAGGTAGACGCAGTCTGTGATCCGGTGGCCGGCTTGCAGGCCCTTTCCCACGAGTACTTGAAATCGCCGGCTGTGACCGGCCTGCCGTCATGGAAGCGGGCGTCCTTGCGCAGGAAGAAAGTATAGGTTTTACCGTCGGGACTTACCTCCCATCTCTCGGCAAGGTCGGGGACGGGCTCAAGATTCTCGTTGAATTCGACCAGGCCGTTGAAGATATGCATGACATAAAGGTGGGATGACATCTCGCTGGATATGGCCGGGTCAAGGGTGAGTGGTCCAATATCCCACAGGTTCAAGGTCCCGCCCGGGCTTGATTGGACATCGATATCATCAGCTCCCGTCTGCAGCAGGCCACATCCCGCAAGCGCGGATATGGCAAATGCGCCGATGGCAATTATAGCGATTAACTTGAACAGCAATTTTCTTTTCATACTTGACCTCAAAGTAGATTCCTCGATTTCAGGCTGGTATAACCCTTGTCGCTGACGATGATATGGTCGAGGACCGGGATGCCCAGCAATTCGCCTGCCTGCACCAGCCTCTTAGTCAGGTTCAAATCTTCCGAAGACGGCTCAAGGTCGCCTGAAGGGTGATTATGCACGAAGATAACAGAGGCTGCCAGCGACGAGATGGCGTCCTTGAACACCTCGCGCGGGTGGACTATGCTGCTATCCAGGTTGCCAATGGAGATCTGCTTCTTGTTGTTGACCCGGTTGCGGGTATCCAGGCAGAGCACATAGAAATGCTCCCTTTTCTTTCCCCGTAATTTTTCCTGCATGGAGGAAAAAGCTTCCTGTGGCGACTGCACGGGCTTGCCCTTCTCGCCGTAGTCCGGATCCAATAGTCGTCTGCCGATCTCAAAAGCAGCTTTCACCTGAATAGCCCTGGCCTCGCCGATGCCCCGGGACCTGGAAAGCTCCTGGATGGATGCTGCGGCGATGTTATGCAGGTTGCCGAACTCGGACAGCAGTTTTTGAGACGTCATAACAACCGAGTTACCCCGTGTGCCGCTGCCCATGATGCAGGCAAGCAACTCTGCGGTTGAAAGCGCTTCCGCACCCAGCCTCTTGAGGCGCTCCCGCGGCCTGTCCGAGGCCGGCAGGTCGTGCACTGTATAAGTATCCATCTAACCGCCTCCCTTTGTGGTTACGCATGCGGCAGGAGAAAAGTTAAGACCGTCGAGCGCTAGACTTAGCGGCAGCGCGTTCTGAGGGGCAACCTTATCACGGTCAGCAGTAGCCTGCGGCTCGGCCGTCATATATCTAAGCCAGGCATCGTCCAGGCCGCTCAAATCGAAGCCGTAGATCTTTATCAGAGCGTCGTCCACGCTGTAGCCGTCGTTAAGCAATACAAGCAACTGGTTGATCTTATCTTTGCCGTAGTTGTTTATCAGGTACTCGGTCACACTCTGGCTCTGCGCATATGCGTAAAAGGCGCCTTCGGGACTGGCGGGAAAAGGGCTTGAGAGGGAACGCAGGGTGGCTATGCGGCCGTCCTCGATGGACATTTGCAGCGCTTTCCTATCCTCTTTGCTCTGATCGCCCTCCGCGTGCATGGCCAGCCCCTCGTCCAACCACAGCGGCTTTATTGCCCCATAGGGGCTGCCGGTAACCTGTTGGGTCACCAGGTGTCCCAGCTCATGGGCCACGGCTTTTTTCCCCCAGTTGAGGTTATTGGTCGAGATGCCGATGGATATGATATTGTAACCCTTGTAAGCTGCTCCTCCCGTCCATTCATCCGGGGCTACAATGGAGCTTTTAAGGTCGCTGTAATTCGCGTATATATAGATGTAGACCGGCTCGTCAAGGGTCGCGCCGGTATCCCGCTCTAACCGTTCTTTGGCGTCTACCGCAGCCTTGAGCAGGTCTCCGGCAAAGGTACGGCTGCCCTGGTACCAGTAAACGTTGATATTTTGATCGCTGATCTTCTGCCATTTGTAGCGTGTGTCATCGAATGTTATATTTTGTTTAGGCGTGGTCAGCCGGTTGCCCGTGTTGTCCTCGATCACCCACCAGTATGTGACTCTGGCGCCGGGAGGTAGCGTGCCCTTACGCATATCCCAACTCCAGGCGACCTTGACATCTTTAGCCGGCTGAAAATCGGGCCAGGCCTCGGCGTAAGTAGGCACATAGACTTTTTTATCGACTTCGTAGCGGAGCCTGATGCGCGTTATGGGGGCGCTGCTCTCGGCCCTGACGTTGAAGCTGAGAACGTTGGGGAAATCGGCATCTGTGCTCGATTCGAGAAGCTTTATATCACCGGTCTCTGCAGATACTCCGGCCGGGATCAGACAGATCAGCAACAGCAATAAGACAAAACCCAATTTTCTGGTCATTTTTCCTCTCCAACTTTCGATCGTAAATATGCGTTGATAAACTCGTCGATCTCGCCGTCCAGCACGGCTGCCGTGTTGCTGGTTTCATGCTCCGTCCTGTGGTCCTTGACCATCTTGTAGGGATGAAGAACGTAGCTACGTATCTGGTTGCCCCAGCCGGCATCTATGCGTTTTCCCTTGATCTTGGCTTTCTCGGCCTCCCTTTTCTCGATCTCCATCTCAAGCAGGCGCGCATACAGTACCCTCAGGGCGCTCTCCTTGTTCTGGTGCTGCGACCGCTCGCTCTGGCAGCTTACCACCAGGCCCGAGGGGATGTGCGTGATCCTGACCGCGCTGCTGGTTTTTTGCATGTGCTGGCCCCCGGGTCCGCTCGAGCGGAACGTATCCACCCGGATGTCTTCGGGGCTTATCTGGAGATCTGTCCTGGCCTCCGCTTCAGGCATAACCTCAACAAGGGCAAAAGAAGTATGCCGCGCGTGGTCGGCATCGAAGGGAGAAAGGCGAACCAGCCTGTGCACGCCGTGCTCCGACTTCAGGTTCCCGTAGCATAAATTGCCCTTGATCTCTATGGTTGCACTTTTGATGCCGGCCTCGTCCCCGGGCGACATATCCAGGACATCAGACTGAAACTTGTGTCGCTCGCACCAGCGCAAGAACATGCGCATAAGCATCTGCGCCCAGTCCTGGGATTCCGTTCCCCCTGCGCCGGCGTGTATGGCAAGTATGGCGTCCCGGCCGTCGTACGGGCCGTCCAGCATAAGCTGCACCTCGATATCATTGAAATGCGCTTCCATGCGGTCGATCTCCCTGTGAATATCGGCCTTCAGGGACTCGTCATTCTCGGTCAGTGAGATGGAAATGACCTCTTCTACACCCGCCGCTTTATTTGCGATGTCGCGCCACTGTGAGACGGTATCTTTGAGCGCGCCTATCTGGCGCATGACCGACTGTGCTGATTGCTGATCTGACCAGAAGCCGGGATCGGGCGTCCTTGCCTCCAGTTCAAATAGCCGCTTCTCTTTGCCTGCGATGTCAAAGATGCTCCATGATGGCGGAAATCCTGCGCCGCAGCTCTTCAATACGCGTTTTTTCTTCCAGCATTATTTATCCCCGTTGTACCTTTCGTTTGTTATCCGGGTACCCGTAATCGGACAGACTCGATGAACGGCCGGCTGCCATATGTGCCAGGCGGGTAGGCTGCGGCAACCGGAAGCCGCGGCAGCATTCCAGAACCAGAGAGATGGCGCTGTCAAGGTCAATCCTGTGCCCGATTGAAACGTAGACGGGTTTAACAGCGTGTCTGGTTCTGACTGCTGCCCCGATTATTTCATTCCTGTCGCTCAGTAACCTGTAGCTGCCGGCCATATCGGGAAGCCAGTCATGCGTGCCGATCAAACGTGACTTGGCGCACCCTATCGACGGTATGTCCAGCAGCAGTCCGAGGTGAGACGCAATGCCCAGCCTTCTGGGGTGGGCGATGCCCTGGCCGTCAACTATCAGCAGGTCGGCGCGCGATTTTAATCCCTGCAATGCCCTCAAAGCCAGCGGGGCTTCCCTGAATGATAACAGGCCGGGAATATAGGGAAAATCGATCTCGCCCTCCACAACAGATACCTCGCATAGCTCCAGCGATCTATAATCTAATACTACAGCCGCTGCTCGTCCGGCTGTCGAGAAACGAGATATCGAGACATCGATACCTGCTATCAGTCTAATATTCGTGCTGTCCCTGCGGTGGACGACCTCATGTGACAGCCTGGTCTGCAGTTCACGGGCCTGCCTAAAATCAATGTCCCAGGAATGGGATAGGTGAGTTTTCATAAAGCTGATTATAAAGGCTGAATATAGTATATTACAAATAACGCGCGTATATGGACAAAGTTGCAGCGTGAACCTGGTTCAAACTATCAGGCTGCAGTATTCATCATATTTATAGGGCACAACCGGGCAGGGGCGACCGGTAAAAGAAATTGGCAAAGGCGCCATTTTGAAAAATGGCCAGGTTGGCTATAAAATAATTTGCGTTTAAGGCGTTTATTTCGGCGGACTGAATGCCGGGGAGAAGAAAATGAAGTTGATGAGATCTTTGATCAGCATATCAATCATGACCGCGGTTTTATTATGCGCATACGCCGGCTGCAGCCAGGCAGGCAGTGTCAGCCAGCCGGACAAGTCAGCCATCACTGAAGGTGTGATGACCACGTCGGTA
>CAZKOL010000021.1:0-31365 GCA_964554375.1 uncultured Dehalococcoidales bacterium | reverse complement strand
CGGGTTCTCCTATCTATAAATTAGATATAAGCCCTAATTTAATCGAAATTGGCCTGATAGCAAGGTATCGCAAAATGTTAATTAAATCAATGCTATGTCATTATTGTGCCCGTCTATCGGCGGGTGATAACAAATCTTCGCGTTGACAGTCATCAACCATATCTATATGATAATGAGCGGTCTTTTGCGCAAAACAGCCAGCCGCCGGTAAAACGGCCATGATCACTACCCTCAAAGAGATGCTGAGCGTCAAGACGCCTCCCGTGCTTTATGTATCCGTAGCGCTGGCGATGTGCCTGCAGCAGGGCACTATCCCCTGGGTGACGGACAGGGTCTTGTGGCATAATCGGGACGGGTGAGCGCTGCTTTAGTAGCGCCCACGCAAATATAGGCCTGAGTACTCATCCCTGCGCATAAATAACTGGAGTTAACTACATGGAAGCGTTTATTGCGTCATTCCTGTTCGTCGTTTTAGCGGAGATGGGCGACAAGACCCAGCTGCTGGCCATGGCATTCGCCACGCGCTACGCGGCGTACAAAGTCCTGATCGCGGTATTCATAGCCACCCTGCTTAACCACGCGCTGGCCGTATTGGTAGGGCATTTCCTGACCGTAATCATACCACTGGAGATCATCTCCCTTATCGCCTCGATATCTTTTATCATTTTTGGCCTGTGGACCATACGGGGAGACAGGCTGCGAGGCGAGGCCGACCGCAAGAGCAAGTTCGGTCCTATAGTGACCGTGGCCATTGCCTTTTTCCTGGCAGAGATGGGTGACAAGACCCAGCTCGCCACCATCAGCCTGGCGGTCGAGTACAGGGACATGGCCTACGTGCTGATGGGCACGACGCTGGCAATGGTGGTAGCTGATGCAATAGGTATCGGTGTCGGAGTGATGATGCAGAAACACCTACCGGAGAAAGTCATCAAGTGGATCGCGGCAGCGGTATTCGCGGCATTCGGCTTCATCGGCATCTACCAGGCGCTGTCCGTCCGCATAGGCCTGATCTACACCATTGCAGTACTGCTCGGCCTGGCGCTGTGCACGGCGCTGGCGGCCTACCTGATCGTGAAGAGAAAACAGCCTGCGGGCGATTAGCCGGCCCCTCCGCTTAAATCGATTGGAAAAGCAGGCCGGTATATATTATGCTTAGGGTGCTGTGGGTTGGACAGAGGAAGTAGCGACCTGGACGGCGATGGGATTGCTGTTGGGATGCCTGCCGGGCAGACGGCCGTCATGGGCTACAGGCGCAGGCAGCACTTTACGCACTGGCCGAAGATGCAGAAATGGGTAAGCGTGCTCTCAGACAAAAGCAAGGCAAGGCCGCCGCTGCATTCCTGACACACGTGTCGGTGCCTGTGGCATATTAGGCGCTTCAATCAGCCGCTTCAGGGCAGATTTATCTCATCATTATCCCATAAGCTGCGTGTATTCTTGAGCATGCCTACTATGGGATCAAGCAACCGTTCCCTGACCAGGGTACGGACTGTTTCGTGGGTGGCGATGTATTCCGCCAGGGGAGGGCTGAGGTGATAGTAAGTATCGACAGCCCACCGTCCCGGCTCACTCTTTATCAGCACATGGTCGCGGAACGAACGCAGCGTATCGAGCTCGGCCGCTGTCGGGCTACCGTAGGCCGCAGTGGCGATGAAGCAGCTGAATGGTCCTATCTTCCACTTTTTCTGTGAGTCGTCGGCGTCCGATCCTTTTATCTTGCGGGAGACGGTATCTTTACCGCCCCTGCCGTCCTGTACCTCGAGCTGCATTACATGCCCGCCTGACGGGATCTTCCATTTCCACTGTGACTGGCCTGTATACTGGGACAGAAGGTCACCGTCGAGATACCAGGAGTAGCTAAGCTTGTCGCCATCGGCGTCTGTTGACTGGCTGATCACCTGAATAGTCTGTCCCACCTGCGGCTGAGGAGGATCGAAGGTAAAGGCAGCCTTGGGAGGGTTATTGGCGCCGGGAACAGGCTGCGGGCCGGGACTTGGCTGCGGCGCCTGCGTGACCGATATCTGCGTCTGATAGAAATTAAATGCTCCGTTGCTGTCAGCTACCTGCAGGCCGATTGTGTGCGTTCCCACCGGTGGATTCTGGTAAATACAATACGGCTGGTTGGCATACTGTGTCATGGCCATACCGTCAATTGTCCAGGCGTAGGTCAGCATGTCACCGTCAGGATCAGTGGACTGGCTGCTGGCCACGATGTTACTGGTCGTCTGGGGTGATTGTGGTGTCACAGTGAAATAAGCGGTCGGCGGCCGGTTGGTATCCGGTGTTGGTTGAGGCGGTATAGGCTGTGGTGGCTCAGCAGAGTCCACAAAATAATGAGTCTGGGCCGTGGCCGCGCCGCCCTTGCTGTCAGCTACTGTCAGCACGGCAGAATGATAACCGGCAGCCTGGCCGGGGAGAATGCAGTAAACCATGTTGTTATACTGCGTTAATTGCGATCCATCAATCGACCAGATATAGGAAAGGCTGTCTCCATCCGGGTCGTAAGATTGATTGCTTATGATAATGGTATCAGCAGTGGTGGGGGATTGCGGTATAACTGTAAACTGTGCTATCGGTTTCTGGTTGGCAGGCGGGGTTATTTCATCAGATCCCGCCAGCGTGCCATCCCATGGTCCCATCCAGGAGCAGTCGGAATACTTCCAGTCGCCCTTGAACGAGTTCCCGTCTTCCGACATGACGAATAAAAAGGCGCCGGCGTCCTTGGGCGCTGCGTAAGAGGGCGATCTCGACCACGTACCGCTGAAATTGCGGCCGTTTATCGTGCCGTTCAAATTGCCGTTACTGGTGGTATATGTGCCGGTGGCCGAAGTGCCAGATACTGTTATCTCCATGGCGCCCCAGTCCGTGTTCCACGTTCCTTCCCAGCTGAGATTGATCGGTTGAGGCGAAGGCGTTACATCTGGCTGTGGCTGAGGTTGTGGCTGCGGCTGCGGCTGCGGCTGTCCGACTCTCGTTGCGGCCTTATGCAGGGGGTACCAGCCCGAAGTTGCCGACAGGCTGTGGTTATAGCGGCCCGTAAAGGAGTTGCAGTCCGCGGACATGGTCCACTCGATCCTGCCCGCCTGGTCCTGCTCGGTCCAGGTCCCGATGAGCGTGCTGCCGGACAGCGTGCCGTCGATGTACGCGGTGTAGTTCCAGCCAGAAGGCGTATATGAACCGGTAACCCTGTTGCCTGATTGAGTCAACTGCAACGCATACGACCAGTCGAAGTCCCACGTGCCGCTCCAGTCGCACGATGACGATGGTTCAGCCTCAACCCCAATTTTCAGCAGTCCTTTGCGCGTGCCGGTCCAGTCGTTCTCATACCAGCTGCCGGACGAACCATACCGCCAGCGGCCGGTGATCGTCTGGTGTTCCGGGCCCATTGTCAGCTCAACCGATCCTGCATCGTTGGGCGGGCTGTAGCTGGGAGACTCAGACCACCAACCCTGCAGCGTGTCGCCGGATACCGTACCGGTGATTTTCCCGCTGTCATGTGAGTAGGCGCCGGTAACCTGGTTCCCACTCTGAGATAAAACCATTTCGCCCCAGCGGGTAGACCAGGTGCCGGCCCAGGGTCCTGATACAGGGGTGGGTGTTGGTGTTGGGGTTGGTGGTATCGGGGTTGGTGGTATCGGAGGAGGTGGAGGGGTTGGCTGGCCCTCCCTGGTTCCTATAATATCCCCGTCCCAGTCGCATGAGCCGTACCTCCACTGCCCTTTGATCGTTTTACAACCTGGCTGTATGGTGAAAATAAAGTCACCGGCATCATGGGGCGGTTGGTAGGTAGGCGCCTCCGACCATGTGCCCATGGCTATATTGCGGTCGACCACCGTACCATCGACCCTGCCGCCCTGGTAACTGTAGGTACCCGTAAGCTTGTTGCCGCTTTGTGTAAGGGTCAGATCCCCGAAGTCGGTATCCCATACACCGGTGAAATCGCACGCCCATGTTGTTGGAACGTAGGGAGTTGGAGTGGGCGGAACGTAGGGAGTTGGAGTAATGTCAGGTGTCGGTGTTGGTATAATGGGTTCGGGTATAATATTGGGGGTTGGTGGTACATATGGCGGCACATATGGCGGCACATATGGCGGCACATATGGTGGTTCAATGGGTGTGGGTGGGACCGGTTGTGGAGTAACCGAGCCTGACCTGGAGCCGGTTACAGTGAACCTGTCGTCCCATTGCCCGTAGTGGTATTCACCTATGAATAATCCGGTAAAAGCGGTGCTGGAACTGTTCAGTGTAAGCTTGACCTGACCATTAATATGCGGATGCTGCTGCGCATTATTCCAGGTGTTGGACCAGGTTCCGGTCAGATTATTGCCGGATGTGGTTCCGGTCAGTTGCCAGCCGTAATAATCGGAAGTGCCCGTCACCCGGCTTCCCGATTGGGTAAACACCATGTCGAACTCATAGCTGTTGATGGTCCCGTATTCCATGATGGTCCACCTGGTATGCCAGGCGCCGGCCCAGCCCGCCTCGGGCCGGGCGCCGTCGGCGGATACAGGCATAGCAGGTAATACAATGCTTGATACGAGGAATACAACCGGTAGCAGCCTAAGGATGAAGTCAGCGATTCTCATAATAGCCCTCCAATACGACCGGATTACCGACGCTTCTTAATTCATAAGCTGTTATTAACAGTGGTAAAATGTCACCTGGAAATATAGGATACCAAAAATAATCTAAATATAATAGTATCGGTAATGACATGTCTTCCACTCATTACATGAATCTAAATTTAAACACGGGGGCAGCCGGCCGGCATAGAATCTTAGCGATCTCAGTATTCATGCTGGTCGCGATAACAAGTATGACATCGTGTGTAGTAAAAACAGATCATCTGAGCAAGGTCAGCGCAACTCTGCTTGAGCAGGTGGAACTGCGTCGTGAACAAATAGCCTCGCCGGATGATGAACGGCTCAAGCAGATGCAGGACCTGGGTCTTTCCATGGTGAATCTCAACAGGCAGCTTGTATACGTCTATGTTAAAGAGCCTCTCAGCCTGGAGCAGGCTGATGATTTAAACTCACTGGGAGTAAATGTGCATGAAGATTCGTGGATACCTGCAGTCGGCAATCATCCGCTGGGATTCTTTATCGCCGATCTGCCGGTGGACAAACTGGAATCCCTGGCTGCCAGAGATTATATTGTCAGGCTGGATACGGCTGAGCGGCAGTCGCTGCCACAGTGCCCCGTCAGCAACTATTAACTTTCCCACATTGAAAATTGGGGCCGATTGACTTATCATTTGCTGTCCGCAGGGATGCGTTTATTAAACAGATTTAGTATTTACAGGAGGGTCATCTCATGTTTGATCTCAGCAGGTTCTCATTGAAGGGTAAGACGGCCATAGTCACGGGTGGCGGCCGTGGCATCGGTAAGGCTATTGCGATCGCTTTCGCCAGGGCAGGGGCCAAAGTTGCCATTACCAGCCGTAAGATAGCTGATCTCGAATCAACTGCCGCTGAGATCAAATCGTTCGGTGGGGAGGCCTATCCCATCCAGGCCCACCTGGGCAAGATGGACGAGATTCACAAAATGGTGTCCACTGCTATGGAAAAGCTGGGGGGACGGATCGACATACTGGTGAACAACGCCGGCGCCAGCCCTGCTATGGTCAGCGTACTTGAATCGGATGAACGCCTCTGGGAGACGATCATGAATGTGAATATGAAAGGGATGTATTTCACCAGCCAGGCGGTCGCCAATATCATGAAGAAGCAGGGGGGCGGCAAGATCATCAACATTGCATCCATTGATGGCTTCAAGCCGGAGCCGGCGGTCAGCATCTACTCGATTTCCAAGGCGGGTGCGCGAATGATCACCAGGGCTTTTGCCGCCGAATTGATCCCCTTTAACATACAGGTTAACACCATAGCCCCCGGCCCTATCGAAACCAAGATGATGAATTCACACTGGGGGCACCTTCCGTCGGAGGAACAGAAGAAGACACGGGATATGGTGGCTAAAATGCTACCCATCGGCCGCATTGGGGATCCCGACGAGATAGCCGGGGCCGCCATCTACCTGGCCTCGGATGCTTCAAGCTACACTACTGGGACCGAGATCGTTATCGACGGCGGCCTGCTGATCGGCACCGTTCAGCCCTTTCAGGCGTGAAACCCGGGAATTGAATTATAATAGGCGGCGGCGCTTTAATGGATAGTCAGGGGGGACGATGCAGGATATAAAATACCTGTTTGAGCCGCGTTCCGTGGCTGTCGTGGGCGCATCCTCCAACGCCGGAAAGTTGGGGCATACAGTGGTCAGCAACCTTGTTTCCAGCGGCTACCACGGAAAGATATATCCAGTTAATCCGGCTGGTGGAGAGATACTGGGGATACCGGTTTACCGGGACATAAGCTCGATTTCAGGTGAGATAGACCTGGCTGTGATCGTGATACCGGCAGCCGCCGTCTTTGACGCCGTTAAGGGCTGTGCTGATAAAGGGGCCAGGTTCACAGCAATAATCAGTTCCGGTTTCTCTGAGATCGGTCATGCTGAAGAAGAGAAAAGAATCATAAATTATGCGCGGCAACATGACATGCGCGTGCTCGGCCCCAATATCATCGGCATATATTCCTCGGCAGCTCCCATGAATGCCACCTTCGGGCCGGGCGGTATACCGGCCGGAAATGTGGCGATCGTCACCCAGAGCGGGGCGTTAGGCGTGGCGATGATCGGCAAGGCAAAGGTGGAAAACATCGGGCTTTCGGCAATTGTTTCACTGGGAAACAAGGCGGATTTGGATGAGGTGGATATCCTGAATTACCTGGCTGCGGACAGCAATACAAAGGTCATCATGATGTATATCGAGGGTGTAACTCACGGGGAGAGTTTTGTGGATGTACTGAAGAGGACAACCAAGGTTAAGCCTGTCGTGGTAGTCAAGTCGGGCCGGTCGAAACGCGGCGCCATGGCTGCGGCCTCACATACAGGCTCATTAGCCGGTGAGGATAAGGTTTTCGATGATATCGCCAGGCAGTGCGGCGTGATCCGGGCTGAAGGGTTGCAGGAAGCGCTGGAATGGTGCAAATATCTTGCCACTACACCTGAACCTCAGGGCGAAAATACGTTGATTATTACTAACGGTGGTGGTATCGGGGTATTAACAGCGGACGCCTGCGAGCGATATGACATTAACCTGTACGATAACCTGCCGGATATGAAAAAGACCTTTGCCGCGGTAGTGCCTGAATTTGGATCAACCAAAAACCCTATAGACATCACGGGACAGGCTACGGCCGATAACTATCTCACCGCTATCAATGCTGCGCTGGGCAACGAGAATATAAATTCCGTGATCTGCCTGGGCTGTGAATCGGGGGTTTTTGAGCCTGACAAATTTGCCGTACGGGCAGAGCAATTATTTCAAAAAGGTGTAGTCAGTAAACCGCTGGTATTTTCCTTTGTCGGCGGCGCTGAGGTGGAGACTACGATAGAACGGCTGAAAATATTGGGCGTTCCTATTTTTAACGAGGTTCTGCAGGCGGCTTCCTGCCTGGGAGCAATTTACTATAACCATCGCCAGAAGGCAGAGCTTTCGTCGGATGAGGAACAGATTGAAATTGATGATGGGGCAATACAGGGCGTGCTCGATGCAGCAAGGAGGGATGGCCGGCGTTTCCTCTACTCTCAAGAAGCCCGGCTGATAATGCAGGCTATTGGCATAGCTGCGCCCGCCGGAAATATCGCCCACACATTGGAAGAAGCCGTTAATTTTGCGGAAAGTATGGGGTACCCGGTGGTGATGAAAGTTGTGTCCAGGGATATAGTGCATAAAAGCGACGCGGGAGGAGTTGCCCTGGATATCGATGACAGGAAGGAAGTGGCCGATGCGTACGAAGCGATACTTGCTAACTGCCGGCAGTTTAATCCCGCTGCCCGCATTGAAGGTATCGAGGTGTCGGAGCAGGTCAAGCGCGGTGTAGAAACGATCGTCGGCGCACGCCGGGACCTTTCCTTCGGCCCCATTGTTATGTTCGGGCTGGGTGGCATATATGTGGAAGTGATGAAAGACATCACATTCCGTGCCTTCCCTCTCAGCAGAAGCGAGGCCAATGGAATGATCAGCGAAATTAAAACATATCCTCTATTATTGGGGGTTAGGGGTGAAAAGCGCAGGGATATCGATGCTGTGGCGGATGCTGTGCTCAGGGTAGGTACGGTGCTCAAGAGATTTGGGGATATTTCGGATATTGAAATAAACCCGCTGGTCGCTTATGAACACGGCGAAGGGGTCAGGGCTGTGGATGTGAGGATATTGCTTTCCGGTAAGGAGGTAAACGTATGAAAAGCTTGATAGTAGGATCGATGGATGCTAACGCCGGCAAGACCAGCCTGATAATCGGACTGGCCAAAGCGACAGGGAAATCATTCGCATATATAAAGCCCCTGGGCGACCGCCTGGTCTATCGTAAAAAAAGGGTATGGGACTATGACGCCGCGCTGCTGACCAATATATTCGGAATGACCCAGAGCCCGGAGGATATTACGGTTGGCTTCGAACACCTGAAGATGAGGTTCAAATATGACGAAGAGGGGGCAAAGAACCGCGTGCTGGCCATGGCAAGGGATGTAAGCGCAGGCAAGGACATGCTGTTGGTTGAGGGAGGCAAAGACATTGAATACGGGATCTCCTTCTACCTGAATGTATTATCCCTGGCAGGATATCTTGGGGGGAAGCTGGTGATACTGGTGGGCGGCGATGAAAACTACATAGTGGATAACGTTATTTTTATTAAAAAGTATCTTCGGTTCACGGGCATGGATTTCAGGGGCGTGATCATCAATAAGGTACGTAACGTTGAAGATTTCAAGACCGTGTACGTTCCCATGATGGAGAAAGTGGGTGTTAATATACTGGGGATAATACCCTACCAGGCGGAGCTGACCTTCTTTCCCATGGAGTACCTGTCGCAATATCTGCTGGCCAGGGTGGTGGCCGGTGAACATGGGCTGAACCGGCGGATCAGCAATATTTTCGTGGGCGCTGCTTCGGTGGATTCAGTCTACTCGGATGTCAGCTTTCACAAGGAGAACAAACTGGTGGTAACCAGCGGGGACCGCTCGGATATACTGCTGGCATCGTTCGAAGATAAATGTACGGCGGCTGTAGTTATCACCAACAACATTCTGCCGCCCCAGAATATCCTGGCCAAAGCTGATGAGAAGGGCATCCCGGTGTTGCTGGTTCCTATAGGAGTATATGATACGGCCAGGCAGATTGAATCCCTGACTCCCTTGATTACCGCGAAAAATGCAGCGGAGATTGAACTTATGACGAAGCTGGTGAGGGAGAACGTAAACATAGATGAGCTTTTAAAGGATTGAAAAGGTAATCATATTTGCATAATACATTTGCGTGAGCATATCCGGGCTGTTATAATCAATTGATACTTGCGGTACGCCGTATTAACCTAAATATCCCATCGACCTCCCGCAATCAAATGCGTGAGGTTTTTATTTGGACGGAACGGAGTTACATATATGGCTAAGGAAGATAAAGCCCGAAAACTGGAGACCATGCGGCATTCGGCCAGCCACATTATGGCCGAGGCGGTTCAGTCTTTGTTCCCTGAAGCCAGGTTCGGCATAGGCCCGGCCGTCGAGGACGGGTTTTACTATGATTTCGACCTTCCCAGGCCGCTCGGCATGGAAGACCTGCCGGCTATAGAGGCCAGGATGAGGGAGGTAATCGCCGCCAACCTGCCGTTTACGTCTGAGGAGATCAGCATAAAGGAGGCTAAAAAGCTTTTCGCTGACCAACCTTACAAAATCGAGCTGATAAATGACCTCGGCGAGGAAAAGGTAACCATCTACAAGCAGGGCAATTTCATCGACCTCTGCCGCGGGCCCCATGTCAAAACGTCCGGCGAGGTCAAGGCCTTCAAGCTTACCAGCGTGGCAGGCGCCTACTGGCGGGGGGATGAGAAACGGCCCATGCTACAGAGAATATATGGCGTCGCCTTCACCAGCGGCGTCGACCTGGAAGAATACCTCAAGAGGATGGCCGAAGCAGCCAAGCGCGACCACAGGAAGCTGGGCAAGGAGCTGGACCTTTTCAGCATGCACGAGGAAGCAGGACCGGGATTGGTCTACTGGCACCCCAGGGGAGCAGCTGTCAGGGAGATCATCGAGGATTTCTGGAAGGCCGAGCACCGGCGCCGCGGCTACGACATCGTCTATACACCGCATATAGCCAAGGTGCACCTTTGGGAGGTCAGCGGCCACTGGAATTTTTACCGCGACAATATGTACTCTCCCATGGAGATTGATGATATACAGTACGTCGTTAAGCCGATGAACTGCCCTTTCCACATACTTATGTACAAGACGCAACTACGCAGCTACCGCAACCTGCCCATGCGCTATGCCGAGCTTGGCACCGTGTACCGTTACGAGAGATCGGGGGTTCTGCACGGGTTGGCCAGGGTCAGGGGTTTCACACAGGATGACGCGCATATCTTCTGCCGGCCGGACCAGATCGTACCTGAGGTAAAGGATGTGGTGGAGCTGGCGCGGTTCATGATGAAATCTTTCGGGTTTGACGAGTATGAAATAATGCTGTCCACCAGGCCTGAAAAATATACGGGCACACTGGAGAGCTGGGACATGGCGACCGATGCCCTGCGCAATGTCCTGGAAGATCTCAAGGTCGATTACCACGTGGACCCGGGAGAGGGCGTATTTTACGGCCCCAAGATAGACGTTAAACTCAAAGATGCCATCGGCAGGCTGTGGCAGGGTCCGACCATACAGGTCGATCTCCAGATGCCCGAGCGCTTCGATGTCAACTATGTGGGGGAGGATGGGCGCGAGCACCGGACCGTGATGATCCACCGTACAGTGCTGGGCAGCATGGAACGTTTCTTCGCCTGCCTGATCGAGCACTACGCGGGCGCCTTCCCGGTATGGCTGGCGCCGGTGCAGGCTGTGCTGATACCGATCGCCGACAGGCATGTTGAATATGCCTCGAAGCTCTATGCAGAGATGCGGTCACAGGATATCCGTGTCCAACTGGATGACAGGTCGGAACGTATGAACATGAAAATACGTGAAGCGCAGTTGAACAAGATACCGTATATGCTGGTGATGGGCGACAAGGAGGTCGAGAGTGGGACCGTATCCGTGCGCCTGCGCAACGGGGAAGATCTCGGATCTCAGCAGTGCTCGGCCTTTATGCAACGGCTGGAATCGGTAATCAAATCCAGGGAGCTTCACGAACTTTGATTTTCAGCTATGAAATGTGATATATTCTAACACGTATACTTTTAATTTGAAGGGAGGGATAGAACAAAATATTTAAAGAACTGAATATCAATCACCGCATCCGCGCCAGGGAAATAAGGCTCATTGGTGATGAAGGGGAGCAGATAGGTGTTCTACCCACGGACAAGGCCCAGCAGATGGCCAATGAAAAAGGATTGGACCTTGTCGAGGTAGCGCCGACAGCGGCCCCGCCTGTATGCAGGATACTGGATTACGGCAAGTACAGGTACGAGCAGACCAAGAAGGAAAAAAAGGTACGCAGCGGTCAGAGGTCCGGACTCCTCAAGGAAATAAGGGTAAGGCCGCAGGTTAAGGACCATGACCTTGATATAAAGATAAACCGGGCAAAGAAATTTGTTATAGACGGGGATAAAGTTAAGGTACTGGTTGTCTTCAGGGGACGCCAGATGGTACACCCCGAACTGGGAATCAGGCTCCTTCAGAAGGTAGCAAATGACCTGAAAGGAGTTGCTCAGCTGGACGGCCAGCCCATACACGAAGGCAGGGTAATGAGCATCATCCTTTCACCTGTTTCGGCCAAACAGGTACAAACCAAAGAGGTGAAGGAACCCGGAGCAGCTAAAGAAGCCAAAGAAGCAAAGGAAATAAAGGTCAAGGAAACAGTATAGATGCCTAAACTAAAGACACACAAGGGAGCCCAAAAGCGCTTTCACTTCACGGGAACCGGCAAAATCATGCGCGTCAAGCAGGGTAAAAGCCATTTCAGGCGCAGGAAACCGGCCAAGGTAAAGGGGCTTTATGATGAGACCATACCCTTGCACCAGGCCGACGTTAAAAGGATTAAAAAATTATTACCTTACCAGTAGGTATTCAGGAGGACTCAGTTGCCAAGAGTTAAAGGCGGCGTTGTAAGCCACAAGCGCCATAAAAAAGTACTCGGATTAACCAAAGGACACAGGGGGAAGCGGCATTCCCTCTACAGGCATGCTCACGAATCGATGCTGCATGCCCTCGACTATGCCTACGGGCATCGCAGGGAGCGCAAGGGAGATATGCGCAAGCTCTGGATTGCCAGGATCAATGCTGCGGCAAGGGAAGGCGGACTCACCTACAGCCAGTTTATGCACGGCCTGATAAAGGCGGACGTAAATATCAACCGCAAATTGCTTGCCGACATCGCGGTTAGTGATCCGCCTAAATTTTCTGAACTTGTGAAGGTGGCGGCCGGCAAACTAAAGAACTAGCCGCCCATTTGATCTGTAAATGACGGACCAGGTTGAAGACGTTGCTTCGCAGGCTACCGATGAACTGCAAAAAATAGCCAGCCTCGATGAGCTGGAATCGTGGCGCGTCCGTTACCTTGGCAGGAAGAGCAAATTAATCGATATTTTACGCTCCCTGGGCAAGGTTTCTATCGATGAAAGGCGTGAGCTGGGGGCCAGGGCCAACCAGGCCAAAACCACTCTCGAAGGCCTTTACCAGGCACGTAAAGAAAAGATCGAGCTTTCAAGGCACGAATCTCTCGGACTCGAAAAAATAGATAGTAGTCTGCCCGGGCAGCCCTATCAGCTCGGACGCCTTCACCTTACTACCAGAACCATCAGGGAGATATGCGATATTTTTGTCAGCATGGGATTCAAGGTGGTGGAAGGGCCCGAGGTGGAATGGGAACATTACAATTTTGAAGCCCTAAATATGCCTGCAGAACATCCTGCCCGGGACGGCTTTGCCACGTTGTGGGTAGATTACCAGGCCCCGGGCGGCGGCAGGCCGATGCTGATGCGCACGCACACGTCGCCGGTCCAGATACGAACCATGGAAAAAGAGAAGCCACCCATCCGCGTGGTTGCCCCCGGCAGGGTCTACCGTTACGAGGCTACGGATGCCACCCACGAATGGATGTTCTCACAGGTGGAGGGGTTGGCTGTAGACACTAACATCACCATGGCCGACCTCAAAGGCACGCTCTTTGAATTCGCGAGACGGCTTTTCGGGCAGGACCGAAAGTGCCGCTTCCGCTGCGATTATTTTCCCTTCGTAGAACCGGGCGTCGAGATTGCAATCGACTGCTTTATGTGCGGCGGAAAGGGATGCCGGCTTTGCAGCAACAGCGGCTGGATCGAGATACTGGGCGCCGGTATGGTGCATCCCGAGGTGCTGCGCGGCTGCGGCATCGATCCAGACGTATACTCCGGGTTTGCCTTCGGCATGGGAGTGGAAAGGATACCCATACTGCGCTACGGCATTGACGATATCAGGCTTTTCTATGGCAACGATCTGAGATTTTTAAAGCAGTTTTGAGCTGAAGGTGCTTGATGAAAGTTCCGTTGAAGTGGCTTAAAGATTACGTCGATATCGATATCCCTATCGCTGAGCTGGCCGGCAAGTTGACACTGGCCGGGCTTGAAGTATCGGAGGTTCAGGTCATCGGGGGAAGCTGGGATAGGGTCATAGTGGGCCGTATACTTACCGTTGATTCACATCCCAATGCCGACCGGTTGAGGCTGGCCAAGGTTGACCTGGGCGGCAGGCAGGTAACGGTTGTATGTGGTGCGCCAAACCTGGTTGTCAACGACAATATTGCCTTTGCCATGGTCGGGGCCGTGCTTATAGATGGGCATACAGGTAAAGCCGAGGAGTTGAAGCCGGCCAAAATCCGCGGCGTGGTTTCGGAAGGCATGATATGCGCAGAGAAGGAGCTCGGCATATCAGATAATTATGAGGGTATACTGGTACTGCCCCGGGAATATGAGATCGGCAAGCCGCTGGCGGATTACCTGGGAGAGATTATTTTAGATATCGACGTCACTCCAAACAGGGCCGACTGCCTCTCCATAATGGGCATAGCCCGTGAGGTGGCTGCCATAACAGGCAACCCATTCCGCATGCCCGATCTCGCCTACAAGGAAGGAAGCAAGGAAGTCGAGTCTTACGCCTCTGTGGAGATCAGGGACCCTGATCTTTGTCCCAGGTACTGCGCCAGCATCGTCGATGGCATTACTATCAAACCCTCGCCCGCGTGGATGCAGGACCGGCTGGCTGCCTGTGGGGCGAGGCCCATAAACAATGTCGTGGACGTCACAAACTACGTGATGCTGGAGTTCGGCCAGCCGCTGCATGCTTTTGACCACAGAGAGATCAGGGGACATAAGATTATCGTGAGGCGGGCAGCCGATGGCGAGACCATGTATACGCTTGACGAGGCGGAGCGTAAATTCAGCCGCGACATCCTGCTTATTGCGGATACAGAGCGCGCTGTTGCCGTTGCAGGGATCATGGGCGGGCTGAGCTCGGAGGTCAGGGATTCAACCACGACCATATTGATCGAATCAGCTAATTTCAGCCAGGCTGCAATCCACCATGGAAGCCAGGAGCTCAAACTCGGCAGCGAGGCCTCCGCCAGATTTGAAAAGGGGCTTAACCCGGAGCTCGCCATGATGGCCGTTAAGAGGGCGACACAGCTTATGGCGCAGGTTGGCGGAGGAAAAGTGGCCAGGGGTATCATCGATATCTACCCGGGCAGGAAAGAGAGGAAGCCGATTACTGTTTCCGAAATTGATGTTAAACGCACGCTCGGCATGACTGTAAGTGAGGACAGTATCAGGAAGTGCCTGGAATCGCTGGGGCTTCACTGCAGGAAAGGAGATAAGGGGACGGTACTGGCTGATGCGCCCTGGTGGAGAAATGACATAAATATCACCGCCGACCTTGTAGAAGAGGTGGCGCGGGCTACGGGGTATGAAAATATCCCGGTTTCGATGCTCAGTTCACCGCTGCCAACGGGAGAAAGTGCTCCCGCGGTGGCTTTCAGGCGCGGCCTTCAGGATATCCTGGTCGGTTGCGGTTTCCAGGAGATCATCACCTACCCGCTAACCAGCCTGGACGTATTAGGCAGGCTATCAGTTGGGCCCGATATGCCGGGACACGAACCGCTGAAAATCGCCAACGCCATGAGCAGGGAGCTTGAATACCTGCGCACCAGCCTCCGCGCGGGTGTTCTCTCGGCGCTGGCCCGCAATCAGCGCAACAGGGAAAACAATATACGGCTGTTTGAGATTGCCAAGGTTTTTCTACCGCAGCCGAAAGATCTGCCCGTGGAAAATGAAATATTGTGCGGGTTAGTCGATACCGTGGCGCCGGAGATGTACTGGCAATCCAAACCTGCGCCGGTTGATTTTTATTTTGTTAAAGGTATTGTGGATATATTATTGGACAGGTTGGGCATTAAAGCAGACTATTTGTTGGGCAATGATGTAACGCTGAGCCCGGCCAAGAGCGCTGATATCATGGTCGATTCGGTTAAAATCGGCGTGATCGGCGAAGTTCACCCTGCCGTGCTGATGCATTTCGATATAGTTGAACCCGCCTTTCTGTTTGAGCTCGATGTGGACAAGCTGCTGACATTATCATCGAAGCCGCTGGTATACAAAGCCGTCTCCAGATATCCGGGCACCATGCGGGACATTGCAATTCTCCTGGATGCAGGTGTCGACTATCAGAAAATAGTGGACGTTGTGAAAGGCTTTAGCCTGGTATCTGATATGCAGCTATTTGATCTATACGTGGGAGAGCAGATACCCGAGGGTAAAAAGTCAGTCGCTTTCAGGCTTACCTACCAGGCTGCGGGCCGCACTCTCAAAGATGAGGAAGTCGATAAAGTTCAGAAGCGAATCCTGGAACAGCTCTCCAAAGAACTCGGCGCCACCCTCCGTTCCTGATTAGAAGGAAGAGTTGAAGGGGAACCTAAGGTTCCTCTTAGGAAAGTAATCACATTCTGCCAGGAGGAAGGTGGTAAGGATATCAAAGGGAAGAGTTAACGAGGAACCTCCCTCTTCGAAAAAAATAACCCTCTCCCCTGGGAGAGGGCAGGGTGAGGGTAAAAATCTTTGAACCTTTGAATTTTGAACTTGTTTAGAGTTTAGAGTTTAGGATTTTCTTCCTTTGTTTGGAATTTGGCTTTTGGAATTTGGAATTTAATAAAAGGTGGACTCCTTAAATGAATGAACACTTCTTACATAGATTCCTCTACCCCGAAAGCGTCGCTATCATCGGCGCCTCCAATAATAAATTTGCGGTGAATTACCACCTCGTAGAAAACCTCGTCAACCTCGGCTACAAAGGTAAAATCCACCCTGTGAATCCTAACCAGGAAGAAGTCTTCGGAATCAAGGCCTTCAAGAATTTCAACGATATCGGCGAATACGTCGACCTGGTCGTCGTCTCCGTCGCCGCGCGCAACGTCCTCGAAATCATCAATAATCTTCCCGGCGAGAAGATAGGTGGCCTTGTTCTCGTCACCGGGGGCTTCTCCGAGATAGGCGAGGAAGGTAAGAAGATCCAGAACGAGATAGCCAGGATATTAAAGGTAAAAGGAATCAGGGCTATAGGCCCCAACGCTCTCAGCCCCATCAACAGCTCGAATAAGTTCGCCGTCAGCTTCTTCACCATGGCCGGTTTGCCCTCCGGCCACGTCTCATTCATCTTCCAGTCCGGCATGTACGAACCCAGATTCAACTGGATAATGATGGATTTTCATCTCGGCGTCGCCAAGTTGATCGATCTCGGCAACAAGATGGACATTAATGAGGTCGATGCGCTGGAGTACCTGTCTCAGGACCCTGAGACCAAAGTGATCTGCATACATCTTGAAACGATCAAAGGCAGCGGACGCAGGTTCTTTGAACTTCTCAAACAGACCACCCCCGTGAAACCGGTCATTGTACTGAAAGGCGGCAGGACCGAAGCCGGCGCGAAGGCGGCCATGTCGCATACCGGGTCGCTGGTGCAGGGCAGCGATATTGTTTTTCAATCCGCCTTGAAGCAGGCCGGGGCTATCAGGGCGGATACGCTGGATGATTTCCTCTATCTCGCCAAGGCTTTTTCCTACCTGCCAAATTTGAAGGGCAACCGGATCGCCATTGCCACCTTCCCGGGTGGCGAGGCTGTGCTGGCCACGGACACGGTCTATCAAAACGGCCTGGTCATGGCCAAGCCGGGGCAATCAAGCTACGACAGGTTGCACAAGACTTTCCCCGCCTGGGAGATAGCCCTCAATCCTTACGACTTCGGTATTATCTATACATTCAGCTCTTTCAACAACAACCACGGCGCCTTCATCGAGGCCATGGCCGATGACGAAGATGTAGATTGCATCGCTGTCCAGCTTCCCCCCCCGGTCTTTCCCATCGACCCCGAGATGTTCTGCCCTCCCTTCCTGGCAGCCCCACAGAAAGGCAAACCCCTGGTTGTCTGGCCGCCTCATATGCTGCGCTTCGATACCCCTATAATAGACTGGCTCGAAGCCCACTCCATCCCCGTCTTTCCCTCGGGCGCGATTGCTGTAAAATGCCTGGCTGCGCTGAATAGATATGCTATGGGTTCGGTATTAATACGATAATCAGTAGGTAATAAAAACGCGCGAAGCAGCCACATAACTCTGCTGTTGACAAAATGTTCATTTCACTTTAAACCGTCTAAGAGTATAATCAAACCGCGAAACTATTCTGAACGATTGACGTGGACGGATATACATTTGCGTGAGCTATATGGCATCATGTCAGATTTCCATTGAGTTTAGTTTGGATTCAAGACAATTTAATGCACCAATAGTGGGTGGTGGCACGAATGAGTGAATATTCAACCCGACTCTGTGGCGATGAATGGCAAATATGGGCTAATCAGCTACTCAATCTGCGTTATGGACCCGGGGAATACCAGCGAGTCCCTGATAATCAGAAAGGGGATGCCGGTATTGAAGGATTTGTAGCTGCAAATGGTCACGTGTATCAAGTATATGGACCAGAAGAACCTCTATCAACTGGTCAACGATACGAAAAGCATCGAAAGAAAATGACCCGCGATATAAAGAAGTTAATTGACAAAGGGGATATTATTTCTGGGATTATAGGCAATATGAAGATACGGAGATGGATTCTTTTGGTTCCTTACTTTGACAGTAAAGATATTGTTATACATGCTTCGAAAAAGACGGAAGAGGTCATCGAAGCCGATTTGCCATATATTGAGGGCTCAGAATTCCGAATAATTATACAATCTGAAGACGATTTTTCCATTGAACGAGTCAAACTGTTAGAAGCTAACCTCAGCGGAGTTTTGGTTGTTGCTGATACTATATCTCCTTCTGCGGTCATAGAATGGGCAGATAAAAATGATAATCTTGTGAAAACGATCGATGACAAAGTGGCTCGCATGAAAACGATGAAAGATATAGAACGACGTAGAAAATTCCGAGATGAAATAATTAAGCGCTATCTCGAAGGCCAAAATGTACTTGAAAAGTTACGGGATTATCCGGCAGCTTATGAGGGAATTAGAAGGGCGAAGAGTGAACGAGAAAGATATCTAACAACTGAGGTGCTGCTAGCCGCTGGCGCTCCGCCTAAAATACTGCATGACGCTCTAGAAAATATTCAAAATGTCGTGCGTACTGAAGTTCGTGGCGTATCTGGACATACAATTGATGCTGTGGCATGGGAAGCTATTGCCGACTGGCTAATTCGGTGCCCACTGGATTTTCCGGAGGAATGCTCAAATGGATTATCTGATAATTCCTGAATTGAACACTCCTTTCATTTTTAAATCTCGACCAGAAGCTATCCCCGGCGACCTTCGCCCATTATGGCGTATCGGGATTCTGCTTCTTATGTTGTATCTTGCCTCGCGGGGTGGTAAATCCAGCTTTAAGCGTCTTCATGTTCTGAATTCAATGATACGAACGTCGGAAAATAGAGAAACGCTTAAGAAACTTATCGCAGGATCTAAATCGCCTGACGCCGTGGTCATTCGAATTGAACCGTATCTCAACCGCGCAGTTGACCTGGCCCACGGAGAAGGTTTGGTTAATCGAATCTCTGGAGATCGAATATCGCTCACCCCAAAAGGTGAGGCGTTAGCGATGTTGCTACAGACACAGAGCAGCATTTTTGTGAAAGAAAAGGAATTTCTAATGGCAATATCTAAATCACTCACCGAGCGGCTAGTCGATAGCCTGTTTACGGGGAGGTATTAGTCCGATGAGACTCAGACATTTAAAAATCAGGATTATGACTGACAAAGGTCTACACGGTACAGATATTTCGTTTCCCGATGGGCTTGTAGTCCTTTGGGCTGACAATTCCATGGGAAAATCAACCTGTATCCGTGCAGTTCTTGTAGCCTTAGGACTTGAAGCCATGGTAACGCCTAGCCAAATGGATCTTCCTTTACCACCAGCTATGAAATCGGAAATAGAATCCGATGACGGGCTGGCGAAAGTAATCGAATCAGACATATATCTTGAGATAGAGAACCAGGCCGGAGACCGCATAGTTATTCATAGATCAGCGAAAGGAACACGAAGCAAGGACTTGATTACGGTTTCCTTAGGGCCCGCACTGAGCAAACCTGATGAATCATATAGATCGGAAGACTACTTTGTTGCAAGAAGCGGTGCAGCTACGCGTGAGCGCGGTTTTCATAAGATGCTAGCGGATTTTCTAGGGTGGAAATTGCCTATTGTACAGACTTTTGATGGTCGTGAATATCCTCTGTATATGCAATGTATATTTCCATATTTTATTGTTGATCAGACGCGTGGATGGGCGAATATTGATCCGCCCATCCCGTCGCAATTTCGAATAAAAGAGCCGCACAAACGATCTATCGAGTTCATTTTGAATCTCGATGCCAACAGAATTGCCGCGGCAAGGGTTCGCCTTGACCAAGAGGCGGAAGATATAGGATCACGTTGGTCCGCAATGGTCAACAGAATTGATACTATAGCTAAATCCGTCGGCGGCGTTGCAAACAAACCCCCCCAGAAACCGATAGCAAATTGGCCACCCGAGATTTTACCGTTTATTCTTTTGCCTGATGGCAACAATTGGATATCTGCACATGATTTGCTCGCCAATATGGTTAAGATATCAAGCGAGTTGGCTGAAAAAGAAATACCGAGAGTTGGGCAAGCTATCAAGCCGGCCGAAAATGAACTCGCCAAGATGCAAGAAGAACTTAGCGAAAAAGAAACTATGCTCGCACGTCTTCTCGAATCGTTTGAAATCGAACGAGGCGAAATAAGTTCTGTTGCCGAACGTTTGAATAAGATTGACGAAGATCTTCAACGCAATAAGGATGTCAAGATCTTGCTCTCTTTAGGATCTATGGTTCCTGCGGGTGTCGCTAATCAAACGTGTCCAACATGTCACCAAAACCTTATCGATTCATTGACTCCGTTGGCGCAGGACCAGAGCCCAATGTCTATAGATGAAAATATTGTATTTTTAGATGAGCAAAAATCGACCTTCCAGACTGTTGCCAAGAATATCGGAATGGTTGTGCTAGCTAGGGAAAGTCAGATAACTGGTCTTAGAGAGGTGATAGCAAGATATAGATCTCATATACGTGCACTTAAGCAGACCTTGGTTTCTGACGAGAGGTTGCCTTCAAAAGCAGTTATCCAGACTCAGATTGAGATTCAGCAGCAAGTCCAACGTATGGAAATTGCGCTGGAGGAGTTTGATACAGCATTATCGGAGTTCGAAGGGCTTGCCAGCCAGTGGAAGCATGTGCAATCGGAGATATGCAAACTGCCAGCAAATGATACTACGGATGAAGACCGTCAAAAACTTCTAGAGTGGAATGCCAATCTAGTAGAGCAATTACACCAATATGAGTTTAAAAGTGTCCCATCGGCTGATATTACAATTTCTGTTGATACGTATAAGCCAGTGTACCAGGGGTTCGACTTGCAATATAATGTTTCAGCAAGTGATCTTATACGCATTATATGGTCTTATCTGACTGCGATTCTTGAATTAGGTCGGACGCGGTCTATAAATCATCCGGGACTTCTTATATTTGATGAACCGAAACAGCAGTCCACAAAGGATATTAGTTTTGCTGAACTCTTAAAACGAGTGTCGAATGCGTCTAATTTTAATCAGCAGGTGATTTTTGCGACGAGTAAAGACAGATCCACATTAAAAAATATGTTAATGGATGTTAACCACAAATTTATAGAATTTGATGGCCGTATTTTGCGCAAAATAATGTCATAATTAATGGGGGGGGTAGCATGCAATCAAATAGGTTCAATCTCATCGAACAACTTAAAATCATGTCTGAGCCGCCAAGTTCAAAAAGTCCTCGTGGCAAAAAGGGGAATTCATTTGATATGATGGACATCTCCGACATCTTCTACCGTATATATGAGGTGGCTAATCGTCTAGCAACAAACGAGGGCGTAATCTGGATACAAGTTAAGCATACTCAAGACGCTTTAGATAGTTTACAATTGGCTGGTAAAAAGAAAGTATACGATGATAACGATTTACTTCCACCATTGATACAGACTGAGCTTCTCAATTACATAATTGGAAAACGCGAAGATTACCTAAAAAGAATGACTAACCTGCTAGAACTTACTCTGAAATATAAATTTGGAAGCGAGGACAGAACGTAAAACGTATTAGCAGCACGTAATTATTGATGCTTTTTAAACGATCCACATATATATTGGATAAGGCGTTAGCCAATCTATCGCAGGACGACTAAAATAGGCAGCCGAAGCCTGACTCGAACAGTTTAGGTTGGCTAGCCTGACATTTACTGCTCGTAGAACTTTAAGCGTTCAGCAGGATTTCTATTTTGTCGGCTAATTCACGTAGCTTCTGTTGAGAGCATGTTCCTTTTCGTATTTGATAAAGCGCATGTTGGGGTTTTTTGTGTTGCTTTGATGCTGGAATTCCGAGGAAATCCTCGATATCATTTGGGAAATAATCAATTCCTTTGGTAAAGCTATTTTTGGACCCAGAAATTGTAATTTCTACCACTTGGCAACGACCATTATCTTGATCGTATAATACATAATGTGGAATTCCCAATTTCCCAAATAGATTCATGAACCGGTGCATATTATATTTGCCTATAGTATCTAGTGCGAATACACCTTCCTGGTGCCAAGTCAAATATCCGTTGTCTTCAAGATAACTAATTATTGCCGTCTCAGTCGGTCCTTCAACCAGCAGAATCTTATTAGCAAAAAATGCATTGCAACGACGAGGGTCCAGCCACAACAAGTATTTTATACCTTCCATGTCTATGGTTAGATCATCGTTGTCAATTGGTAGTCCGGCTGCCTGCCACTGCGGCAAATCTTGCTGATTCTGATTCAGGATAGTGCTAAGCATCACTTCATCAATCTGGTATGTACTTGTGGCGTTTTTGAATTTATGAAGGCGTATAATGCTTGTTAGCTCCGAGATGTTTCGGCTAACAAATTGAGGATTGTGCGAAGAAATCAAGACCTGCGTAGTCGGTTCTCTTGAAAGCTTCTTGAGATCACGATTCAAAATATCTATTTGACTTGGATGTAAAAATGCCTCTGGCTCTTCGAATAATATCAATGTCATCTCAGGAGAAAAATCCTTTTTCTCTTTGGGGGCAGGTGGAGCGTTGAGATCCGCGGCAACTTGAATTAAAGTGAAAATTAGATGCCGCTGAAATCCCTGCCCATAGGAATCGGATGCCATCGACTGGTTGAGCCCATCATCATGCAACTGATGACCGATAAGACTCTTAACCATATCATCGGGTGCTATGGGGTTGACTGTCAATTCAAAAGATGCTCCCCAATCTCCAATTCTTTGTGTTATCTCTTTCTCGATCAATTCTAGTGATAATCCACTATCAGTCGTTTCCGTCTTAATACCCGTCTCAAATTTCTCAAACGAATCTTTTAGATTTTGATATGCAGTACTCCTGTCAATAATGCGTTTCATAACCGTGTTTATGAGATCGCGAAGTACGGATGGGCCCGTAAGCTTCGTATGCTCGCTGATTTTGCTTACCGCAGGTATATAGACAATATCTCCCATCTTGGTCTTTTGAACGTTCTTGTACCCATAGAATCGCGAATCTGACAGTGCGCCCCCGACGTACGCGTATATTCCATCCTTTTCAGAGCTCTGAAAATATTTTCTCAGCTTAAAAGTATTAGAAGGAAGCCGGTATTCGGCTTTGAGCGTTCTTAATTCATCGTCAGTAAGTTTGTATTCGATTTCCATCCAGGATTCTTTGTCAGCGGTGCTCATTTTGGGGAAATCATTGTGACTATCAAATTTCAAATCTTTTTCATAAAAGGCGCGAATTGCGTCTATGATATTGCTTTTACCGGAGTTGTTAGTTCCCACTAGCAAAGAATATTCATCAAGATTAATAGTTGCATCGAGAATAGAACGGAAATTATGTATTGTGAGACTTAATACTTTCATATGAGATCGCAACCTCCTCGTATTTACCTTCCCTACCTTAGGTTATCACTTCATGTGAATAACCACCAGCACGGACCCAGCAAATGGCGGTTTAACCAAGAGCTTTTGCCCCACTATTTTCATAAGCTTTGACCGACCCAGTTGCATATAAAATGGCTGAAGTAGCGACTGTATTGGGATACTATTTCGCATTTTGGCTGGATCGCATATTTGCTAGGCCTGCTTAAAGGTAAAAGCTGGTCGGATGTATAGTCCTATTTCTTAACTGCTTCAGCGATACCGGCAGCCCATTTGTTGATAGCCTCCCAATCACGGAAATCCCCGGTCGGGGCCTTGACGTTCTTGAGCGGCCGATCCTCTAATGCTTTTGCATGTAATTCATAGCTTGTCACGATTTCATTTATGGGGCGAAGCCGGATCCGACTTCACGGAATTGTAACCAGATCTTAATAAAAAATTAACATTGGATTACTAAACTGTAATTATTAAGAATCCGTTATATATAGGAAGAGATACAGAAAAGGAAGAACGGATATGGTAACTGAATATAAGGCACAGTCAAGAGTTAATAATGATCTTTTATCATTCCTCACGGGTAATGAATGCAGCGAAATAGAAGTCGATTTGCTCCGCTTCATGGGACTGCACCCGAAGGCTAAACTGAGTTTCTATGTTATCACCAGGGCATTTCGCATTGCCGCTATCGACCTGGGTAACGCACTGATGGCGCTGGTTGAAAGAAATATACTGGTGCACCATCTTGATGACAATGGTCTGGTGACATATTCCCTTTCTGCTGATGAGAATACCTGTGCGTACATCCATAAGCTGGCTGCCCTGGACTGGAGTGCAGCAATGGCCCTGAAAAAAGAGCTGAAGGACAGGACGGTCTGCTATCAGGACTTATGGCGGGACAGCAACTTCATGGTCAGGAAATAACTCAGCGGAACCAATTGATATAGTACTCCAAGCGCACCAGCGATAATAGCGTCCCCGGCATTCAACTGCCCTGAGGCGGTGAAGTAATAGAAGGAATAAACCGATAGCGGTATATAGAGGATGCTCCCCGTGATAACGCCGGGAGCATATCTTTTCAATCTAACCGCGCCGCCCAAGTGGACCAGCCCGTTGATGAACAGCAGGGCGGCTGCAGACAGGCTGAAGGCCAGGTTGCTGACGCCGACGAAAATCACGATGACGCACAGTAGCAATTGCAGGCCGTTTATTACTATTGCCATCGGGGCGTTGACGAAGGGTGCGAAGCTGGGGTTCATCCGCTTCATGACCGTCATGAACCCGCCTGGGAAGAAATACTCTTCCACCATGTGAAGTATCGATGCTATTAAGAAACCTACGAATAGCCAGGTCATCGCTGCAATAAAGAGCGCAATTTAATATATGTACGGGACAACACACCAGGTGCTTTTCCTGTAGTCCAGGTATTGCTTGCCGAAGTGTTGTTCCAATTCCTTCTCTTCCACCTTAATTCGCTGCATTACTCCGATAACGGGAAGTACTATGCATAACAGCAAGGAAATCCAATTAGCCAAAGCAATTCCCAACCCCAGGGCTATGATAAGAATTCCCAGGTATGACGGATGTCTGATACAGCGGTAGGGGCCCGCCTTTATTAATTCGTGTTCTTTTTGAATCTGGACTGTTGCTGTAAAGAACTTTCCCAGGACAGAAACAGCATACCGCCGGAATATAATGCCCGAAATCATAATAGTCACGCCGACCCAGGTCATCCAATCGCCCAGAACCAGCAGACGGCCGGAATCCAATATTACGGGAAGCCACGCGATGATGAAAGAGATTGCAACCAGTACCCACACCAGCCGGATTGTTCCCTTGTCAATTGCGCCGTCCTTTCCCCGCGTGGTGCGAACGTTGAGTATAATCTCCGATATAAGGTAGTAATCCTGGACAACATTGATGGCCACAATAGCTGCTATGATGCTTGCACTCATCTATTTCAAATTTCCTTTTTTACGGAGCAGGTAAACGATTATTTCTGCTGACCATTTGCCTCTGGCTGTTCCGAATAATATCAGTTTGCGTCTCTTGTCTCAACCTGCCGTTCCGACTTAGCGGCGGGCGCCAGTGGTTATTTGCTCAAGAGTGTCTCGGCTGACGAGCTGGTCGGAGTGATTATGGTCTGCTGGTATAATTACGTCATGGCTAAAATAGTCCTCGACCTCCATGATATTTACAATAGGGGCAGGTCGATCGATGCCGAGCTCAACAGGGTCGTCTCTGAGAACCTCGGAGGATTGCCTGATGGCGCTGATAGGAAATGACCGACGGCTTAGCTCGACTAATTGAGCGCCGCCTTCGCTTTTTCCGCCTCTATTGAAAGCTTCTCCCACTCCTCGGTAAGCAAATTAATCTCCTGGCTTATACGCCGGTATTCCTGGCCGGCGCCGGCTGCCTGCGCAGCATCTCCGTAGAGAGCCGGATCAGAAAGTAATTTTACAATTCCAGATAGCTGGAATTCGAGTGCGGTGAGTTTCTTTTCTATCGCAGCAATTCTCTGTGCAATTTTAATGTTTTGGCGTTGCAGGGTTTTTCTCAGACTATTATCGCTTTGCTCTTGCTGCGGGTTATTCTTTACAGTCGGTTTACTCCCGCCCCTGATCTTACGGGTACGATCATGGGCCTGCGGTGCTTTTGCTTCGCCTTGATCAAGTATTGCCTCCTGTTCTTTGGCATACAAGTAATCGTCATAATTACCGGGGAATATTTTGAGTTTACCGCCGTCTACCTCGATAATTTTATTGGCAACCTGCTGAATGAAGGTACGGTCATGAGTTATCATGCAAAGCGTACCGCGGTATTCATTTAAAGCATCTGCTAATATCTCCCTGGATGCAATATCCAGGTGATTGGTCGGTTCGTCCATCAGCAACAGGTTACCCGGTTGAATAAGCATCTTGGCAAGTGCCACACGTGCCTTCTCGCCACCGGATAAAACTGATATTGGCTTTTGAATGTCATCTCCGCTGAAGAGAAACCCGCCTAATATTTTCCTCAAGTTTTGTTCGATCAAATCAGGGGAGGACTGTTGCATCTCGGAAATGATGGAGTTTAACGGGTTAAGCAGATCGAGGACATACTGAGCATAGTATACCGTGATCACATTGTGCCCCATTTCCCGCCCGCCCTTTTCAAAGGGTAGCGCTCCTGCCAGTATCTTGAGTAAAGTGCTCTTGCCGGCGCCATTCGGCCCAACCAGCGCTACTTTATCACCGCGTGATAATGCCAGGTTCAGGTCAGGATAGACAACATTGGCGCCATATGACTTTTTAATATGCTTTAATGAAATAACCTCTTTGCCACTGCGGGGAGGTTCAGGAAAGGAAAAGTGTATTATTTTGGTTGTCCGGGCTATCACTACCTTCTGCATTTTCTCAATACGCTTTAGACGGCTCTGCACCTGGGATGCCTTGGTAGCCTTGGCACGGAAACGCTGAATAAACTCCATCTCTCTGTGGATTTCCCGCTCTTGCCTGGCGGCCTCTCCCTGCGCCTGCTCGAGATCCCGCTGCCATGCAATTACATAATCGTCATAGTTGCCGCTATACTGTTTCACTTTGCCCGGCTCGATGGACCATATTTTATCGACCACGCGGTTTAGAAATGTGCGGTCATGTGATGTGACAATTACCGCTCCCCGGTAGGCGGACAGATACTTTTCAAACCAGATGCAGGCTTCTATGTCCAGGTGATTTGTCGGTTCATCTAGCATCAGCATATCGGGTTTCATAAGTAACAGCCTTGCCAGGTAAGCGCGCATCAGCCATCCGCCGCTGAACTCATTAAGCAGGCGCTGAAAATCCGTTTGCTTGAACCCCAATCCTGAAAGAATAGCCTTCGCTTCGTGTTCAATGCGATAACCACCAGCTGTTTCATAAGCGTACTGCAATTCACCCAGTTCACGTACGAGCTTTTGATTAGTATCAGCACCGGTTTCACCACCTATCATCTCC
This sequence comes from uncultured Dehalococcoidales bacterium, assembly GCA_964554375.1. GTDB lineage: Bacteria > Chloroflexota > Dehalococcoidia > GIF9 > UBA5629 > CAIMUM01. The sequence goes on along the minus strand of CAZKOL010000021.1, from coordinate 3,866 downwards.
CTGATAATGGCCATCCTGTGCGCAAGCGCGATTATAGTTTTAGAGGCATTTAGCACCTCTTGAAGAAGCTGCTTATTAGAGGATGGGCTTATATCCTGCTTTAAATAGCCTACAGTAATATCCTTCTCCTTGTGCAGCTTGCCTGAATCGGGATCAGTTTCACAGGCAAGGATATCCATGAGCGTGGTTTTCCCTGAGCCATTCGGGCCGATTAAGGCAATACGGTCGCCGGCGCTGACATTGAACGTAATATTGGAAAACAAAACCCTTTCGCCGTAGGATTTGCTAATATTCGATATATTTAACATTTCTCTTAAACCGGCTTGTTAAGCCAAACTCCCGATTATAAAGAAAACGGCTTATACAGCGCAAGAAATCCGCCATTCAAACAGTTATACTTATTGAGACACAACTGCGAACAGGGCCAGGAGATTTATCACCTTGAATGAAGTTAATAATATGCTTATTGCCGGTGAACTGGGAATTAATGTCCACCAGGTCAGGTCAGTGGAATCGATGCTGGCTGAGGGCGCGACAATACCATTCATGGCGCGTTACCGTAAAGAGCGCACCGGATCTCTGGACGAGGTAGTGATTGCTGAGATAAGGGACAGGCTGGCCAGGATGGCTGCCCTGGACAGCCGGCGTGAAGCAATCCTCAAATCGCTTGAGGAGCGAGGACTGCTGACGGACGAATTGCGTGTTGCCGTCGAGGCCGCGGCTGCCATGACCGCTTTGGAGGATATTTACTTGCCCTACCGGCCCAAGAGGCGCACACGCGCAACTATCGCCAGGGAAAGGGGACTGGAACCGCTTGCCCTGTTGCTATTCGCCCAGGATATTTGCACAGATCCACTGAAGGAAGCCCTTGCCTACGTTAATAGTGAGAAGAACGTCGGGTCTGTGGAGGAGGCGCTGGCCGGGGCGGGCGATATTATTGCTGAATTGATAAGTGAAGATGCTGAAACGCGGCAGACCATGCGCGTGATTTTTGAGCGGGAAGGTATCTTGCAGTCAAAGCTGGTAAAGGGGAAAGAGCATGACGGCATAAAATACAGTGATTATTTCGAGTGGCAGGAACCGGTTGCGAAAATGCCTGCTCATCGTGTCCTGGCAATGTTCCGCGGTGAGAATGAAGGGCTGCTTGCGCTTGCTATCCGCCCATCTGAAGAAAAGGCGCTGGCCTTGTTGCACAGGCGTTTTGTAAAGAACAGCAGCGCTGCTTCGGTTCAGGTCATGGAGGCCATGGAAGATGGCTATAACCGGCTTTTGGCGCCTTCGATAGAGACTGATGTACGGCACAAAATAAAGGAACGGGCCGACGCCGAATCCCTGAAGGTTTTTGCGCGAAATATGCGGGAGCACTTGATGTCCCCTCCATTAGGGCAGAAATCAGTGCTGGCGATTGATCCCGGATACCGCACCGGGTGCAAAGTTGTCTGCCTGGACCGGCAGGGTGTACTGCAGCACAATACTACTATTTATTTAGGGCAATCAACCGCGAGTACGGAAAATGCCGCCGTAGTTATTCGCGGTCTCATCGAACGCTATGCAATTGAAGCTGTGGCAATCGGCAACGGCACTGCCGGGCGGGAGACAGAAACCTTTGTACGTGAGCTGGGATTGCCGGAGGGTATCCCGGTCGTGACGGTCAATGAAAGCGGCGCATCGGTGTACTCTGCCTCGGCGGTGGCACGGGAAGAATTCCCTGATCTTGATTTGACAGTACGCGGCGCAATCTCTATCGGGCGGAGACTAATGGACCCCATGGCGGAATTGGTGAAAATCGACCCCAAGGCCATAGGTGTGGGCCAGTACCAGCATGACGTAGACCAGGCTAAACTGAAGACCAGCCTCAACGACGTGGTTATGATCTGCGTTAATGAAGTAGGTGTTGAGGTAAATACTGCCAGCACGCAACTCCTTTCCTATGTTTCGGGAATAGGCCCGGCCCTGGCAAAAAATATTGTCGATTACCGGGGCAAGAATGGCCCCTACCGCAGCCGGGAAGAGATAAAAAAAGTCCCCAGGCTGGGACCTAAAGCATTCGAAATGGCAGCAGGTTTTCTGCGCATTCATGATGCGGAGAATCCGTTGGACGCCAGCGCAGTGCATCCGGAGAGCTATGGCCTGGTAAAGAGCATGGCAAAGGACCTGGGCTGTAATTCTGTCTCGGACCTGATAAGGCATGAGGACTTGCGCCGGAAAATTAATCCTGAACTTTACATCGGGGGAAGTGTAGGGTTGCCCACCATAATGGACATTATGCTGGAGCTGAAAAAGCCGGGTCTTGACCCGCGTGAAAGGTTTGAAATATTCGCATTTGCCTCAGGAGTCATCAGGATGGAACATCTCGTAGCGGGGATGAAACTTCCGGGGATTGTTACTAACGTAACCAACTTTGGAGCATTTGTAGATATCGGAGTGCACCAGGATGGACTGGTACATATCAGTCAGCTCTCCGATACCTTTGTGAAGAATCCCGCTGAAATGGTTAAGGTAAATCAGAGGGTTATTGTGACTGTGCTGAATGTTGATATCGAACGCAAGCGTATTGCGCTTTCAATGAAGAAGGATACTGAAGAAGCTGCGCCGAACGCGATCTAAGCGATGGGCATGAAGAGGCTGCTGGTATAATAACCTTATCATGGCCAAAATAGTATTGGACCTGCACGATATCTTTAATAAGGGGAAGTCCATAGATGCCGAGCTCAACAGGGTCGTCTCCGAGGCCGTGGCGAAAAAGATTACTCTGGTTGAGATTATCCCAGGCAAAGGATCGGGCCAATTGAAAAAGCGCGTTCTACGCTTCGTCGCTCAACCTGACATTAAAAAACTTTACCATCGGATTGAGAAAGACGATAAAAACTTCGGCAGGATTTTCATCCATTTCCGCTACTGACACCGGGGCCGGGCCGCAGTTTAACTCACAGAAAAGTCATTACTCTGAAAGCATGTCAATTGTTAGTGCGGCTTAAGCAGGCTGTTAACAGCTTCGGTCAACCCCTCCAGCGGCTGCATCTCTGCCTGCGAGTCCTTCCTCCATTTCAACTCCACGCTGTTGGTTTTCAGCGTGCGTGCGCTGATCACAATTCGCATGGGTATCCCGATCAGGTCGGCATCGTTGAACTTTACTCCCGGTGATTCCGGCCTGTCGTCCAGCAGCACCTCTATTCCAGCCGATATCAATTCGGAGTACATCTTTTCCGCTGCCTGCAAAACTGCAGGATCATCGATTTTCAGCGGGCACAGGCAGACCTGGAAAGGGGCTATCGGCAGCGGCCAGATTATCCCCTTGTCGTCATGGTTTTGCTCCACCGCCGCAGCCAGCAGTCGTCCTACACCGATGCCGTAACACCCCATTATTATAGGCTTGCTGGCGCCGTCTTTATCCAGGTAGTATGCGCCCAAACGCTCGCTCAGAAAAGTGCCCAGTTTGAAGACATGGCCCACTTCGATGCCCTGCTGTGAGAGTAGCCTGCCATTGCATTTCGGGCACTGGTCGCCTGCCCCGGCTATTGCTATATCGGCCAGGGCATCAACCTTGAAATCACGGGGATAATTAACGTTTTTCAGATGTTTATCCGGCTTATTCGCCCCTGCTACGAAATTACCTCCCAGCTTGATCGAGTCGTCGGCCACCACGCGGTGACCCTTTAAATCGATGGCTGAGGCATAGCCTGCTACCAGCCCGGCCTCCCGTGTCTCAGCTTCGGCAGCCATGTGCAAGTCGTTGCACTTCAAGAGGTTCTTCAGTTTAACCTCGTTCACATCCAGATCACCCCGGATGACGACAAAAACAATCGCTCCGTCGGCGACGTAAAACACCGATTTCAGCGTCTGTTCCGCCCTGACCCCCAGGAATT
>CAZKOL010000020.1:0-31658 GCA_964554375.1 uncultured Dehalococcoidales bacterium | reverse complement strand
TGGGCGGCCAGGCCGTGGCCAACTATGATTCGGTGGCCACCTGGAAGGGCGGCGAAAACATAATCAAGTCCGCCGTTGACGCTTTCGGCAAAATAGACATACTGGTCAACAACGCCGGCATACTGCGCGACCGCATGGTCTTCAACATGACTGAGGACGAGTGGGACATCATACAGAAAGTGCATCTTTACGGGCATTTTTTCTGCACGCGGCATGCCTGTGCTTTCTTCCGCCAGCAGCGCAGCGGCCGTATTATCAACACGTCTTCGCAGGCCGGCCTGGGCAATCTGGGACAGGCCAACTACAGCGCTGCCAAGGAGGGCATCGTGGGCTTCACGCGCACCGTGGCCCTGGACATGGCCAAGTACGGTGTGGCCGTAAACTGTATAAGGCCTATTGCAGCTACCCGGCTGACACTGACGCCCGAACTGCAGGCGGCCATGGAGAAAAAGGCCAAGGAAGGTGGCAGCGGGCTGGGACTGGATATCGGCGCCGAGCTGAAGAAAATGGCGCCCGAGCACATTGCCCCGCTGGTGGTCTACCTGGCCACCGACGCCGCGGGAGGCATCAACGGCAAGACCTTCTTCGTGGGCGGGGGCGAAGTGGGGCTCTACTCCGAACCAACCATCGTTTCGAGCATATTCAAAGACGGTGTCTGGACGGTCAAAGAGTTGGCCGACCTGATGCCCAAGAGCCTGACCAAGGGCATGATGCCCCCGGCGCCGCCACCGGCCAAATAGTCGATTTGTGTAATACTGTAGGGGCGCACCTCAAGGTGCGCCCCTACAGTTAATATTCTTATGCCAAAGCAGCGATTAGACAGCCTGCTGGTAGCCCGCGGCCTGTCTGAGAACAGGAGCCGGGCCCAGGCTATGATAATGGCCGGCGAAGTGACCGTTAACGGCAGCCTGATGACCAAGGCGGGCTGCCTTGTGTCGGCAGACGCCGAAATACTGCTCAAGGAGAAGCTGCCCTACGTAAGCCGGGGCGGGCTCAAGCTCGAGCATGCGCTGAAGGAATTCGGCATCAACGTATCGGGCCTGCACTGCCTGGACGTAGGAGCATCGACAGGAGGCTTTACCGACTGCCTGCTGCAGCACGGCGCGGAGAGGGTTTACGCCCTTGATGTCGGCCACGGACAGATAGATTACGGGCTGCGACGGGATAACCGTGTTACAGTCCTGGAGAAAGTCAACGCCCATTATCCTTTTAATCTGCCCGGCAAAGTAGGCCTGGCTACTGTAGACGTCTCATTCATATCGGCAACCATGGTCATACCCAACATCCTGCCACACCTCATCCCGGACGGCGAGGCGGTTGTCCTCTTAAAGCCGCAGTTCGAGGCGGACAGGAAAGATGTGGGTAAGGGGGGTGTGATCAGGGATCCGGCCGTTCATGCCCGCTGCATCGGCAAATTCATAAGCTGGATGAACCTGAATAGCTGGTCGCTGCTGAACCTGACTGCGTCACCCCTTTCCGGCGCCGATGGTAACAGGGAATTTCTTATGAACATGAGGCCGTTCAAACCATGAGCTTCAGCAGGATCGAAATGCGCGACCTGGCCGTCTGTTGGCTGGCGCTGGGTTTTTGCTTTTCCCTGCAATACCTGATCCCGCAGCAGGGAACTCCTTATTCGCAGTCACTGGCGCAGTTTGCTACCTTCCTGGGCGTGGCCCTGGTCGGAATCGGGACGGGCTTCCTCTTCCACGAGCTGGCGCACAAGGGAGTGGCCCAGCGCTGCGGCTACCATGCGGAGTTCCGCATGTGGAAGCTGGGACTGATCATAGCGGTGGCATCAGCCGTCATCAGCTTCGGCCAGTTTCTTTTCTTCGCGCCGGGCGCGGTTTATACGTCGACTTATAAACAGCCGGACCCCGGTGAGGAGGGACGCATATCCGCCGCCGGTCCCGTGGCTAATGTAATACTGGCCGGCCTTTTCTTCCTGCTGGCCGCGGGTACCGCCAATTCGGACATCTGGAGCCTGGTGGGCAAATTCGGCTTCCAGGTCAACCTCTGGTTGGCGGCCTTCAACCTCATCCCCTTCCCGCCGCTGGATGGGGTAAAGATTTTACGCTGGAACAAGGTTGTGTGGTTCGTGATGGTGGTGATTTCGTGGGGGCTGCTACTGTTGTTAATGCTGGGGGCAATAAGATAATGAGAGATTCTGCCGTAGTACTTTCCTCCGACGATATCATGCTGGCCGGCCAGGTTTTCCTGCCGGACGATTGCAGCGGGGTTTATCCTGCAGTATGCCTCTGCCATGGTATCCCGGCTGTGCCATACAACCTGGATGAGAAGGGTGGGTATCCCGAGCTGGCGGCCCGGTTCTGCCGGGCGGGATTTGCCGCGCTTGTCTTTAACTTCCGGGGCTGCGGCCCCAGCCAGGGCAATATCGATATGCCGGGATGGACCCATGATCTTGAAGCTGCCATTGACTTCCTTCATATGTTGCCCGAGGTGGACAGGAATAAGATATTCCTGCTGGGATCGTCGGGAGGGGCGGCCGCCTGTATTTACGCTGCCGCCCATGACAAACGCGTAAGCGCGGTAGCCACGCTGGCCTGCCCGGCGGAGTTCGACTTTATGGCTGGCGACTTCAGTGCGGAATCGCTGATCGCCAGGTTCAGGGAGATCGGGATAATTAAAGACGCGGACTTCCCTCCTTCGGTGAAGAAATGGCTCGATGGATTCAAAGACGTTGCTCCCATAGAATATGTCGGCAGGATATCGCCGAAACCGTTGCTGCTGGTGCACGGCGAAAGTGACGATGTCGTGCCGGTTGAACATGTCGAGCGCCTGTACGCAAAGGCCGGCCGGCCCAGGAAAAAAATCGTTCTTCCTGGCGCAGGCCACAGGCTGCGCCAGGAAGAGAGGGCCGTTGGTGCGGTGATATCGTGGCTACAGAAACTGGCGGGCATATAACCGGTCCCGATTTCCGAGTCTGACGAAACCAATAATTTCCATGAAGAGACATGGGGGCGCCCGTAGCCTTAGAATATGATATTGCCTGTTGCCGTGCAGCCTACACCTTTGTGGCCCGTTCGGTGCATTGACCGTGCCACCGTAAAAGCCGTATAATCCCCGTGTAATCCGATGCACGATTTGCACGAAAGCTGCGGCATTTTCGGTATTTACGCCCCCGGAGTAGATGTAGCCCGCGTCACTTTCTTTGCGCTGTATGCCCTTCAGCACCGCGGACAGGAAAGCGCGGGCATAGCTACGGCCGAGGGCGGGAAGATCTATATCCACACAGATATGGGCCTGGTTTCACACGCATTCAATGAGGACGAGCTGCTGCGCCTCAAGGGCAGTATCGCCATAGGCCATAACCGCTATTCCACCACCGGCTCCAGCGTTGCCTGCAATGCCCAGCCTATCCTGGTGGGCGCCACAGACTTGAGGTTGGCCCTGGGTCACAACGGCAATATAACCAACTCGGCCACCCTGCGGGCCGGCCTCGAGGAGCAGGGCTTCACCTTCAACTCGTCCACGGACTCGGAGGTGATTGCCTACCTGATGCTCTCCTCCCCGGAGAAAGATATCGAGGCCAAGATCAAGTATGCTATGCGGCGCATCCAGGGGGCCTACTCCCTGGTTATACTGGCGGGGGATAAGCTCTACGGCGTGCGCGACCCCATGGGCGTCAGGCCCCTGTCACTGGGGAGCATCGACGGTGGATGGGTGCTGGCATCTGAGACGTGTGCCCTCGACCACATCGGCGCCCAGTTCGTCAGGGAGATCGAGCCCGGTGAGATAGTTACCATCGACAACAACGGCGTGCGCAGCACCCATATCGAAAGCGAGCGCCAGGCCCTCTGCATATTCGAATATATTTACTTTGCACGCCCCGACAGCCTTCTCAACGGCAAACTGATTTACTCCACCCGGGAGCAGATGGGCGCAATACTGTCCCGCCAGCATCCCGTGGATGCCGACATTGTGATTGGTGTACCTGACTCGGCCACGGCAGCCGGCATAGGCTACGCCAGGGCTGCGGGCATCCCGTACCATGAAGGACTGATCAAGAACCGCTATGTCGGGCGTACCTTCATTGAGCCGGACCAGCGCCTGCGCGAGCTGGGCGTCAGGCTGAAGTTCAACCCGCTGACGCAGGAGATATCCGGCAAGCGACTGATTGTGGTGGACGACAGCATCGTGCGCGGCACTACCACCCCGCGTGTCATCAACATGCTGAGGAAGGCCGGGGCCAGGGAGGTGCATATGAGGATATGCGCACCGCCCATACGCTACCCCTGCTTTTTCGGCGTCGATATGGCTACCCGCTGGGAGCTGATAGCTGCCCACAAGACCGTGCCCGAGATCAAAGATTTCATCGGCGCAGATACCCTTGGCTACATCAGCATGGACGGCCTGATCGAGGCCGTAGGACTGCCCAGGGAAATATTCTGCGCGGCCTGCTTTACCGGCGATTACCCGATGCCGGTGCAGCTTGAGATGGACAAGTTACAACTGGAGACTCTTCCCCTGACCACAGCAAGGAGCCTCAGTGAAATCGAAACCTAAGGGCGCTTATGCCCAGGCCGGCGTTGACATATCGGCCGCCGACAAGACCAAGGACCTGATAAGGGAACTGGTGCGTCCCACGTTCGGCCCGGAGGTGTTGACCGATATCGGCCATTTCGGCGCATTCTTCAAGCTTAATAAGTACAGAGAGCCCGTGCTCGTATCGAGCTCGGATGGTGTGGGCACCAAGCTCAAGATAGCCGTCATCATGGACAAACACGATACGGTCGGCGTGGACCTGGTCAACCATTGCACCAACGATATACTGTGCTGCGGCGCCAGCCCCCTCTTTATGCTGGACTACGTGGCCCTGGGCAAGCTTCACCCGCACAAGGTGGCGGCTATAGTGTCCGGCCTGGCCCAGGCCTGCAGGGAGGTCGGCTGCGCCCTCATCGGCGGCGAGACGGCCGAGATGCCCGGCATGTACAGGTCGGCGGACTACGACTTGGCGGGATTTATCGTGGGTGTGGTGGAGAGGGACAGCGTGATCAGTGGGGAGAAGATAAGCCAAGGCGATGCCGTGATCGGGCTGGCCTCCAGCGGCCTGCATACCAACGGCTACTCGCTGGTGCGCAAGGTATTTGGCATAGATCGCGATGCCCTCGCCCTCAAGATGATCTACCCCGAGCTCGGTAGGACGCTGGGAGAGGATCTGCTGCAGCCGCACCGCTGTTATTTTAATGATCTTAAACCTTTCCTGGGGGAGATTCACGGTATGGCGCACATAACCGGTGGGGGGCTTGTGGGGAACATACCGCGCATCCTGCCGCAGGGCTGCTCGGTGGAGATAGACAGGTCCTCGTGGCAGGTACCGGCCATATTCGACCTTATACAGAAGAAAGGCAGCGTCAAGGATGAAGAGATGTTCCGCGTCTTCAATATGGGCATAGGCATGGTCGTGATGTGTGGGAAGGACAGCGCCACCGAAATGTTGGAAAAACTACCCGGCGCCTGCAGCATCGGCAGGGTTATCAGGGCCAACGGAAGCGAGAGAGTGGTAATACGGTAAAGGGGGAGCTATGCGAGCAATCCTGAGCGTTTCCAACAAGGCCGGGCTGGTCGGTTTCGCCAAACAGCTGGAGAGCATCGAGTTTGAGATATACAGCACCGGTGGCACTAAAAAATCGTTGACCGAGTCGGGCCTCAAGGTACGTGGCATATCGGATATAACGGGATTTCCCGAGATACTGGATGGGCGGGTCAAGACGCTGCACCCGATGGTGCACGGCGGCATACTTGCAAGGCGTGACTTGGGCCGGCATATGCAGGAGTTGGATAGCCACAAGATCGGGCTGATCGACCTGGTAGCGGTCAACCTCTATCCCTTTGTCGAGACTGTTTCCAGGGCAAACGTGACGCTGGAAGACGCCCTGGAGAATATCGATATCGGCGGCCCGACCATGATCCGGGCTGCGGCCAAGAATTTCCCGGCGGTCCTGGTGGTAGTGGACCCGGCGGATTACGATACGGTGATCGAAAAATTGAAAGAGGACCGTCTTGACCAGACCTTCCGCCGAAAGCTGGCGCAGAAAGCCTTTCAGCATGTAGCGATCTATGACACGGCCATCTCGCAGTACCTGTTGGAGGGCGAGACATTTCCCGGGGACCTCACCTTATCGCTGCAGAAGATGTATAACCTTCGCTACGGCGAAAACCCGCACCAGCAGGCGGCCCTGTACGTGGAGAAAGTGGCAGGGCGTCATCCCTGGGGGATCACGCAGGTAAAACGGCACTCAGGACCCGAGCTTTCCTTTAACAATTTCCTTGATATCGACTCGGCCTGGAACGTGGTGAGCGATTTCGTGGAGCCCGCCGTGGCCGTGATCAAGCACACCAATCCCTGCGGACTTTGCAGCAACAACGACCTGCCCGAGGCCTACCGCAGAGCGCTGGCCGGTGACCCCGTGGCGGCCTTCGGGGGGATCGTGGCTGTAAACAGGGTCATGGATATCGCCCTGGCCGCCGAGGTGGATAAGACACATTTCGACGCTGTCATTACAGGGGGATATACGGAAGAGGCGCTGGCGTTGCTGGGCCGCAAGAAGAGCCTGAGGTTGCTATCCATGCCGGATGAGTCGCGCGCACCCGCGGGGAACATGGTGGAATTCCGTCCCATCACGGGAGGGTTCCTCTCACAGCTTAAGGATTTCTATACCGGCGAAGAATTCAAGCCCAGGGTAGTAACCAGGCGGGAGCCGACCCAGCGGGAGTGGGACGACCTCTTCTTCGCATGGAAAGCGGTCAAGCATATAAAATCCAACGGTATAACACTTGCTAAAGACCGCACGCTGATGGGTATGGGCGCAGGCCAGCCCAACCGCTCGGTCAGCGCGCAGATCGCTTTGGAGCGGGCAGGCGATAAATCGAAGGGGGCGGTGCTGGGCTCGGACGCCTTCATCCCCTTTCCGGATACGGTGGAGTTGGCCGCCGCAGGCGGCGTAACTGCAGTGATACAGGTCGGAGGATCGATCAGAGACCAGCAGTCCATCGAGGCGGCCGATAAACACGGGATGGCCATGGTCTTCACCGGCGTAAGGCATTTCAAGCATTGAGCAAAGGCGCTAAAATAAGAGCAGGCGGTGCAGCTATGATGATGATAAATATAGACACATTCAACGAGGCCAGGGGCAAGCTCGGCAATCCCGCAACAAGGCAGGAGGGCATTGAGGCTCTGCGTAAGATGCTGGATATAAAGCAAGCGCACCTGTGGAGGTCCGAGGCCATCGCGCCCTGCTGCGGCAACCTGAGCGGGTTCGCCTGCCAGCTCGGCGAGGAGACACAGCTCCTGGAGAAATCGCTGCCGCTTTTGGAAAAGGGTGATGTGGAAGGGGCAAAACCGATGCTGGACAGGCTGGCGCTGCTGATTGGTTATGGCATGGGGCAGAAGGAGACGCCGGAGCTTATCCAGCGGCTGACCGATTCAACCAGGCCGGCCCATTCGAAATAATTCAAATTACAGATCGGCGGAGGTAGACATGAGCAAGCGGAGGGCTATAATCCCCAGGGGCTGGGAGATCTACGAGCACCTGACCTTTGCGCCGGCTGTGCGCAGGGGCAACATGCTCTACATCTCGGGCACGGACGCCACCGAGATCGACCTGCAGACAGGCAAGCTTGTGATTAAGGGAGATATCGTGCAGCAGTACAGGACCATCTATCTGAAGATGAAGATGATACTGGATGAGGCGGGCGCCACCTTCGACGATGTGGTCTGGACCTGCGATTATATCCGCACTAAGGAAGGGTATAAAGGCACGTCCGCCGTCAGACGTGAGTTCTTCGGCGCCAGCTTCCCGGCCTCCACCGGCATCGTGGTCCAGGACCTGCTGAGCAAAGATGCACTGGTGGAAATGGACGCCGTGGCCATGCTCGACAGTTAGCATGCATAAAACCCTGGTCATCGCCCACCGCGGCTTCCACAGGGACTTCCCTGAGAACACTGTCGAGGCTTTGAAGGCCGCCCTGGACCTCGGGGTGGACGGGGTCGAGTTCGACGTGCAGGAGACGGCGGACGGCGAATTCGTCATCCACCATGATGATGATATAGATGGCTGCAGCATCGATGGTCTTTCGCTGGCTGAGATAGCTACACACAGGGTTCGAGACGGTTACCGTATACCTTTATTGCAGGATGCTCTGGAAGCCGTTGGCAGGGGACTGGTACTGCTGGTTGAACTAAAGAAAGTACGGTCCCTGGAGAAGTTTCTGGCGATACTGAGCCGCTATGTTGATGAGGCATGGACGGTGCTGGTTTCCTTCGATGCCGGGCTGGTCGAAAAACTCACGGCGCTTGCGCCGGAATTTCCCCGCGCCGTTATCAGAGAACCTGGCGGCAGCGGGCATACCACCACCACTGCCGGCACGTCCGGATTTACACAGGTAGCCGCCAATATAGTAACGGGCGACCTGGTGAAAGAGGCGCATGCCAGGGGTGACCGGGTGTTCGTCTGGGACGGTGGGGACGAGGAGTGTCTGCGGCGGGCTTTGAGCTGCGGGATCGACGTGGTCATGACCGACCGTCCCGATGTTGTAATCAGGGAAGTCCGAAAGCTATAAGCGCAGCCTGTCCAGGCGGTCCCCGGCCAGTTTGCAGGCAGCGGGTGATATATCGATACCGATCCACCTGCGGCCCAGTTTCTGGGCGGCGGCCAGGGCCGTGCCGCTGCCGCAAAAAGCGTCCAGCACGATATCCCCTTCGTTGCTGCCGGCGGTAACTATTCTCTCCAGTAAGGCCTGGGGCTTCTGCGTAGGATAGTCCAGCCGCTCGCGACTGGTCCTGCCCACCATATTTATCTCCCAGTAATCTTTCATGCCGACCTGCGTATACCAGCCGGCCTCGTCGCGGTACTCTTCCACACCCTGGAACCTGTAGGGCTTCAGCCCGCGGTTATAAGATTTCTCTCTCAGCCCGTTGAAAACATAATCGCCCGTTTTGGAATAGAAGAGGATGATGTCATGTTTGCGAGAGAAACGCTTACGCGGGCTGGCGCCCCCCGACCTGTAACACCAGACTATTTCATTCTGGAAATTTGCGTAGCCGAATAGCTCGGGACTGTCCAGCAGCACCTTGACGTAATGCGATGCGTGCCAGTCGCAGTGATAATAGAAGCTCCCCGTCGGCTTTAAAACGCGGTGCAGCTCTCTGATACGCGGCTTCATGTAGCGCAGATAAGCATCGACGCCGTCGAATTTGTCGCTAAAGCGCCTGTTAATTTCCTTTGCAGAGGTGTTGTAGTCGCGGTTGGAGTTGAAGGGAGGATCGATATAGAGCAGGTCGATGCTTTCAGATGCTATGTCCTTCAGCTTCACCAGGCAGTCGCCGCAGTAGATAACACCGGTCTTCACGGATTTATTGTATCACGCGGGATGCCCTTACCGGGGTTTAATGCTATCATAGGATAAAATCAGGTACGCGAGTGGTTTTAGTGTGAAGGAGCCAGCAATCAACCAGGTGAAGTCGTTTATCCTGCCCTTTACGGTGCTGCTTATCATACCAGCCACTATACTGTGGGCGACAGGCTTTAAAATAGGCTGGGGGTTGGGGCTGCCCTGGGACGGCGTGATCGTGCTGGCGGGGGCGCTACTGATGGGGAGCGGGTTGTACTACCTCTCTATCACTATCTGGCTTTTCATCAACATCGGCAGGGGTACGCTGGCGCCCTGGTCTCCCACCAGTAAGCTGGTGGTCATCGGTCCTTACCGCCATGTGCGGAACCCCATGATCAGCGGCGTATCGATGACATTGCTGGGCGAATCAATAGTCGTCGGTTCGCTCGGAATATTCATCTTGTTCCTGCTGTTTTTCATCATAAACCATATTTATTTCATATATTGTGAAGAGCCCGGTCTGGCCACGAGGTTCGGCGATGAATACCTGGCATATAAAAGGAACGTGTCGCGCTGGATACCCAGGCTGCGGCCGTGGACCGGCCAATAAGAGGAGTTAAAATGGCATTTCAGAGATCCGACCTGGTCAATTTCTATTCCCACCTGCTGGGCGCCGTAGCATCGCTGGCGGGATATATAGTACTGCTGTGCAACTCTTCCGGCTCCATGACAAAAATAGTCCTTTCCAGCGTTTACAGCCTGAGTGCCATCTTCATCTTTACCTGCAGCTCTATTTACCACGGGCAAAAGGCTGGCGAAGATGAGCGCAATCCCTGGCGCCGTCTGGACCATATAGCGATATTCTTCATGATAGCAGGCACTTATACACCTATAGGCTATATCTACATGGACGGCTGGTGGCGCTGGGGCATCATCAGCGCGCAGTGGCTGCTTGTCATCCTGGGATTTGTCTTCAAGCTCGTTTATATCCACGGCCCGCGCTGGATGACCACAGTGATCTACGTCCTCATGGGCTGGATGGTAGTGGTACCCCTTTTATGGGGACCTCTGCTGGCCACAATGCCGCTCCAATCACTCTTGCTGCTATTAGCCGGCGGCGTTGCCTACACCCTGGGGGCGGTTTTCTACGCCCTCAAAAAGCCGAATCCTATTCCCGGCGTCTTCGGCTTTCACGAGATATTCCACCTGTTGGTCATCGCAGGAGCTGTACTGCACTACATGGTGATCTACTATGCGATAACAGGGTGACCTTTCCTTCCCAGTAGCTCCCGCAATGGCGGGACGGAGGATGAGTATGAAAATCGAAATGCTGGGTGCGCACAATACGGAAACCGATAAGGCCAGGCTGCCCTGCCTGCTGGTGGACGGTGTGATTGCGTTGGATGCAGGGGGCCTCACTTCCTCTCTCACATTGCAGAGGCAGCAGGCGGTCAGGACGGTGTTGCTGACGCACCACCACTTCGATCATTCGAAGGACCTCATAATGCTCTGCGCCAACGGCCCGCAGGAGCCGGCGAGCTTGGAGGTCTTTGGTCTGCCCGCCACTTTAGAAGTGGTTTACCACTACCTGATGGACGGCCAGATGTACCGCGACTACACCAAGTGGCCATCGGTGGAGAGTCCCCGGCTGATGTTGAGGCCGGTCGAGCCCCTGAAAACGTTTATGATTGGTAACCTCGAGATCACTCCTGTTCCCGTTACCCATTCCGTGCCGTCCGTGGGTTTCCTGATTTCGGCCCCGGGCGGCAAATCATTCTTCTACACCGGCGATACCGGGCCCGGGTTGGGTCGTTGCTGGCAGACCGTCTCGCCGGACCTGCTCTTCATCGAGGTTACGGGCCTTGACCGTATGCGGGAGGAGATGGCGAAACTGAGAGGGCACCTTACTCCAGCGATGCTGGTCGAGGAGCTAAATGAATTCCGCCGCATCAGGTCATACCTGCCGCGCATTATCATCACTCATATTCCTACAGCCTTCGAGGAAGAGATGCGCGCCGAGCTCGATGCTGCCGGTAAGCAACTCGAAATGGAACTGGAGGTTGGGTACGAAGGGCTAACGATCGATCTATAATTATGTAGTTATGAACGCAACGAAGAAATCCCTGAAATGGTGGGGCGAATCTTCAGGTGCGCCCGATAATGCCATCGGGCGGGTTTGAAAACCCGCCCCTACAGATTGGGGCGTCGCTCCGCTCCCCGCAATGACGGCAACCAGATTACAGCTTGGTAATATCGAAGGGGGTCATCTTGCCGTCCGGTGAGTAATCGTAGAAGCCCTTGCCGACCTTGCGTCCCAGCCTTCCGGCCTTGAGCATTTTCTCCATCAGGGGCGATGATGCCGCGATATCCGAGGCGCCCAGCGCCGCGAAGGATTTGCCCACGCGCACGTAGGTATCGATACCCGCGTTATCTGCAATCTCGAAGGGTCCGATATTCCAGTTGAAGCCGTAACGCATGCCTTTGTCGACATCTTCAACCGAGGCGATGCCTTTCTCCACCAGCGACAGCGCCTCACGGAAGGACACGCCGCTGATGCGGTTCATGATGAAGCCGGGTATATCCTTCATGACCTTTACCGGGTACTGGCCGAGTGAAGCTATGAAATCCACGCTCTTGCCAAATACGGCATCGGAGGTCTTCTCACCCCTAATGACCTCAACCAGCCTCATCATGGGCACCGGGCCGAAGAAATGCAGGCCGACCACCCTTTCGGGGCGTCTGGCCAGGGAGGCCAGGCGTGTGATGGGTATGCTGGAGGTGTTGGAGGCCAGGATCGTCTCGACCGGGCAGGAGGCGTCAAGGTCCCT
Organism: uncultured Dehalococcoidales bacterium; assembly: GCA_964554375.1. Lineage (GTDB taxonomy): Bacteria > Chloroflexota > Dehalococcoidia > GIF9 > UBA5629 > CAIMUM01. The sequence continues at coordinate 19,479 of CAZKOL010000020.1, read as the reverse complement.
GAACATCTCCTTTTTCAATTTCTCGTCCTCGAAGACTGCTTCAATGACCCACCGGCACGAAGGGGCCATAGAGAAGTCACTGACGGCGGAGATTCTATCCTGGACCGCCTGGGCGCTATCCTTGATCCGGCCTTTGCCGGCAAGCTTCTCGGTAGACCACTTGATCTGCGCCAGGCTCTTTGCGATTGCTTCCGGATTTACATCCTGCAGGTATACGTTATAGCCCGCCTGCGCAGTCACCTGGGCGATGCCTCCTCCCATGAATCCCGCTCCGATGACCATGACGTTATCCATAATAAAGCTCCTTAAGTGGGTTTTGTATTCTAAAATAAAGCCTGCTTATTGTGCATAAATTTGCGGGATTTTGCAATATGTGTCCGGTCGGCGTACAACGCAGGGGCGGGTTTAAAAACCCGCCCGCAGTGCCGGGCGCACCTGAAGATACGCCCCTACAGACGTGTGTCTCCGTTTTCCCGGTATATGTACGGATAAAGCGCGAGGCCTGCCTTTATTATATAATAATTAACGCCGCCTCAGAGGGCACTCTCCCGCAGGGTGGCCGTCGAATAACTTTTTTACGGAGGTATCCCCCATGCCTTTAGTCGAATGGAGCGTTGACGAAAATATAGCGTTGCTCACCATGAATAACGGTGAGAACAGGTTCAGCATAGGCTTTTGCAATGAGCTTCTCAATGCCCTGGACGATATCGAAAAGAAGACCGCCGTCAATGCGCTGGTGGTGAGATCCGCCGACGAAAAAATCTGGTGCAACGGCATGGACCTCGACTGGCTGGTGCCTGCTATCGGCCGCAAGGATCCCGACGTGGAGAAGTTCTTCAAAACACAGGACCAGGTATACAGGCGCATAACTTTCTATCCTATGATAACGGTGGGGGCGCTTACCGGGCATGCGTTCGCCGGCGGAGCCATACTGGCCTGCTCCTTCGATTTTCTCTTCATGCGCGCCGACCGCGGTTTCCTCTGTTTCCCGGAGGTCAACCTCAACATCCCCTTCCTGCCTTATATGGACGCCCTGATCAAGAGGACCCTGCCCATGCACAAGGTATTTGAGGCCCAACTGACCGGCAAGCGCTTCACGGCTGCCGAGCTTGAAAAATGCAACGCTGTCCGCAAGGCCTGCCTATCGGCTGACGAGACTGTTAAAGAGGCCGTGGCCTTCGCCAAAAGCTTGAATAAGGGCAGGGGTATCGTGACTGAGATGAAAAAAATCATGAATGCCCGGATCGGTGAGTTCATGGATAACGTGGAAATGCCTAACCTGGATGGAGGCAGCGTCCCAATTAAATAGGTACGCCAATTAGACTTGATGAAAACCGGTCACATTCGACGCAAAGCAGTTCTCGTCTTAATACTGCCTTTAATCAGCATAGCAGCTATTCTGGGTGCATGCGGCGGTCCCGGCATAGTAGATTCACTGGTAACAGTGCAGGCTGACGATGCGGTTGTCAGCGGTATAATCGTGGACAATGCCGGCTATATCGTCACCGGCAGCGACGTTCTGGGCGATGCCGGCGCTCTATCCGTTGAGCTTAAGCCGGGGCAGAGCTATACAGGCCGTTTGATCTGTAGGGACAGCGTCAGGGACCTGGCCGTAATTAAAATGGAAGGCGATTACCCTGCGCTCAAGCCAGCCTTGATGGGAGATTCCGATCTATTGGGGCAGTGGGAGGAAGTGACTGCCTGGATTTTCAAACCCGGCGCTTCCGGCCCGGAAGGGTCAAAAGGCAATGTGACCTTGCTGACCAAAGACGAGGGAATTGCCTACCTGCAGACGAATGCCGCACTGGACCCCTCAGCGGCGGGAAGCGCCGTCCTGAATCAGGCCGGTGAAATGGTGGGCATGGTTTCCTGGAATGCCGGCCGGCCGGGCCGCGAAGGCTATGCGCTGGCATCTAACGAGGTGAAAACAGTGCTAGCCCGGGCACAGGAAGCGGAGGCTGACCCGCTCACTATTGCGCCGGTAGATCCCCCCGCCGTTTTCAGCGACCACGCTGTAATATCCTGGAAGACCAACCGCCCGGCAACCGGCCAGGTCGAGTTCGGGCCAAAAGCTTCGTACGGCAACAAGACGGCCCTGGATACTACCATGCTGACCGACCATGCGGCCGTGTTGCAGGGGCTGGTGCCCAAAACGACTTATTATTTCCGCGTGATTTCAGTCGATTGCTGCGGCAACACCGTCGCATCAAAAGGATATACGTTAACGACCACTGCAGCCGGCGCACAGGGGGGCGTATTCACCATCTCAAATATAGATGTCTATGACATCACCAGTTCAGCCGCGTCGGTTAGATGGATTTCCAACAAACCGGCTACGGGCACTGTCAACTATTGGGTGGACAAAGCGGCCGAATCCGATAGTGAAACCGATAATAATTTTGTGTACGAACACAAATTCAGGCTGAACGGCCTCACACCGGATACGCGCTACAGCTTGGGCATAAAATCCGAGACTGATTTCGATGAATTTGCTGAACAGGCACTGGACCCCTTCACAACGCCGCCTAAATCACCTGTCTGCTGCAAAATGAACTGCAGGATACTCGAGTTCTCCTTTAAAACGCTCCAGGGGACCGATTTTACTAACAAGGATATCGCAGGTAAGAAGGTATTTATCGTCTTCACCAAGACCAGCTGTTCGACCTGCATGCAGCAGGCGCTTTTCCTGAATGACATTTACCGCGACTGGCCAAAGGGCACTGACATGCTGATGTTCATGGTGGCCAGCAGCGAGAAGAAGGCCGATATCGAGGAATGGATCAAGAAATACGGGCTGGTAATGCCTGTTTATATGGACTCGACAGCAAATTTGGCCAGCGAATGCCAGTTCCGGACCATACCTACGGCGCTCTTTTTGGATACTGGATCGGTCATCAGGGATTACAAGAGCGGCGGATTCGGCAATAAAAAAGACATGGAAGCGTCGTTGAAGCGTTTTTACGAGGTGGCGCGATAGCGGCGCTGTAAATATTCACCGGATATAAAAAAGGCGGGCGCCCCGCACGGGGCGCCCGCCTTTTGATTTTACAGCTAAGACCTGAATATGATGCTGAGTGCACCTGCAAGATCGATGGTATCACCGTCCTTGAGTGCGTGCCTGCCCGCCCCCTTGATGGCGGAACCGTTCAGCCTGGTGCCGTTGGTGCTGCCATGGTCCTCGATGTAGCACTGGCCGTTTTCATAGCTGACCGTGATGTGCTGCCTGGATATAAGGTCGGCCTTATCAGGGGAAACCATGGACTGGAAATCCCTGCGTCCGAGGGGATTGCCGTCGCCTGCCAGCGAAAGCTCGCTGCCATTAGAGGCAACGAATTTGGCAGCCGGTGCTACAGCTACCGGCGTGGTTTTGGGGGAACCTGTTGCCGGCAACGTGGCCACCGGTGAAGTCACAGCCGGCATGGCGCCCCCGCGTGCGGCGCCGTAATGAGCGCCCTGCGCAACAGGCTTTCTCAGCAACAGGATGACTATTATCATGGCAGCGGCAGCCAGCAGGGCGATAAGCAGGATGTAGGGCAGCCACCAGGCCAGTGTCGCACCGCTGTTGCTGGTGGGGGCCTGACTTGTAACGGGAGCTGTTTCCACCGTACCGGTATAAGTGCTGCCGGTGTAATAAGTGCTGCCGATATAGGGAGCCACTGTCACCGTGGTGCTGGCCACCACAGTGCCGGCGCTATTGGATGCGGATAGTGTGTAAGTAGTCGTGTAAGCGGGGGTCACAACATATACACCGGTAGTGGGAACAGAGCCCACCGACGGGGATATGCTGATATCGGCCGTATTATTCACCGTCCATGACAGCGTGGACGACTGTCCCGGCTGGATGTAGCTGGGGTTAGCTGTGAATGAGCTGATGACTGGGGTATAGACCGGGGCAGGTGTGGAAGGCACTACCACGTAGGGATACGTAGTCGATATCCAGGAACTGTAGTACCACGGATAGTTATATGCGTAACGCGGGTAGTATGGCACAATTGGATAGGGTGGATTGGGATAGGGTGGATTGGGATGAATAGGCCCGGGTGGAAATGGAGGCGGAGGGTACGGAGGAGGGCCCGGAGGAGGTGCAGGAGGGGCTGGTGGAGGGACAGGACCTGGTGGTGGAGGGAATGGGCCGGGTGGGAAAGCCGCTCCGGAAGTGCCTGCAGGCGGCTCAGAGCCGGCCGGGGCTGTGAGTGGTGATTCGGGTGGCAGAGGGGGTGGTGGAAGCGAATCGTCGGGCGGCGGTTCCGTCGGCGGTATGGCCTCGGCTATAAGTGTAGGTGGCAAGGATGACTCCACCGGCGCCGGATCTGAATCGGTCACAACCGGGTCTTCAATCACCGGATCCGGCGGTGTAGCAACCGGCTCGGGATCTGTTGTAACTACGGTCTCAACTACCGGATCTGGTGGCGGAGCAACCGGCCCGGGATCAGGCGCGACCGTGGTTTCCTCCTCGGTGGCCGGGGGTATCAGCTCCGGGTCAACGGGAGTTTCAGAGGGCGCCGGTTCGTCCTCGTAGAACAGGCTGGCGGCCTGGACAAGGGACACGTCCTGCGCCGCGGAGGCCGGCGTAAGCGGCAGCATGAGCACAGAGCATACTAAAAGCGCTGCCGCCAGGAATTGAACTGTCTTTTTAATGATCATCTTATTCTCCTCTTGGATAGCTATATTTTAAAGGTGATACTCAATTTATCGGCCAGCTCAACGACATCGCCGTCGACAAGTGCCTGTCTGCCGCTGGCACGGATCTCCGAGCCGTTGATCCTGGTACCGTTTGTGCTGTCGCGATCCTCTATGTAGTATTTTCCATCTTCATACCATATATTGATGTGTTGCCTGGAGATAAATGAGGCCCTGTCCCCCGGCAAAAGTTTTTCGAAATCCTGGCGGCCGAACGTTCTGGTGTTGCCGGCCAGCAGCATCTCGCTGCCGTCGGGCATCACCAGCTTGGCCGGCGGAGCTTCCGCAACGGAAGTGGACACCCCGGGGTCGCCTGCTGCTGATGTGGCGGCGGTGGATGTAGCGGCGCCAGCCCGTGTGCCTGATGCATGCGTTGATTGTGATGCCCTGGGCCTCCTGACCATCATTATGACTATCACTGTAGCGGCTATGGCCAGAAGTCCCAAAAGGCCGTAAATCAGGTAGGGCGGCTGCTCCACTATAAGGGTTACTGCTGCCTGCTGCGTCGTGCCGTCGATGTATGTGGCGGTGAGGTCGTACGTGGTCGTTTTATCAGGCCTTACCGTCGCCGTTCCTACGGCATCTACGCTACCCAGGCCGGCTATAAAGACCTGAATCGCGGCAGGGGCGTTCCATGCAAGAATGGTGGATTGCCCGGACTGGATGGTGGGCTGCTGTACGCTCAATGTGGGCGATACCCTTGGTATGACATTGATAGTAGTGGAAGACGTGACCGTGCTGCCGGAGCTTCCCGTCGCCGACAGCGTGTAATCAGTCGTTGTGCCGGGGGTGACGGTCGTTGAACCAGATGTGCCGACCGTCCCTATCCCGGGGGTTATAGAAACGCTGTCGGCGTTGCTGGTGCTCCAGGTGAGGGTAACGGTCTGTCCAAAATCTATTGAGGATGCGTTGGCGCTGAAGGAGTTGATCTCCGGTTGGTATACCGGCCAGGGTGACGGCCCGTTGTAGGGCGAGATATTGCCGCGCGTGTAATTGAAGCTCAGAGTACGCGTCGACCAGGAGAAGCCGGAGTTGTACCACATTTTCCAGACATAGACCCCGTCCGGATCCCAGGATTGAGCGCTGAATGGCCCGATGCGCCACACGCCCGCATAGGGCCTGTACCACCTGTAACACAGCCAGTGGCCATAGGGGGTGCTTCCGGGAGGGTAGTATTCCCACAGGTAGAAGTATCCAGGGCCGTCAAATGACACGACCAGGTAGCACAGGTCGTTGCGGTGCAGGTTGTACAGCGTTTGGCCGTGGCTGGTTACCAGGTAGGCGTTTACAATGGACCCGGCGGCTCCAGCCGGAGGTGATGGCGGGACTGTCATCTGCAGGCCGGGCCAGGTCTGGTTGTAAGTATCAACTCCGACCGGGGGCTCCACCATCTCACCGCCCTCGGACGGGGGTTGCCAGCCTTCATCCGGGTTGAGCGGCGGGGATGGCTGGGCCTGGACGGGTGAAAATACGGCAGCCGTGGCCGATACGACTATGAATGCGATCAGCAGCGGTATCATTATCTTTTTCATATACATAATCACCTCCCAGGTGATCTCTTTGCTTTATTTAAAGTATATGGATGTATTCACCGCCCTGCATGACCCCGTCCTTACAAGTGCCTGACAATTTTCAAAAAAATGGTGGTTTGCTGCAATACAGGCCGGGCAAGGCCGTCCTTGAATGAATCAAATAGACGGTAAGCCGGCTTTAAACTTTAAGCTGACCTTGCCGGCCATCTCGATCACGTCTCCATCTTGCAACTCCACCGAACCCTCGCCCCGTATATTACGGCCGTTGATCGTAGTGCCGTTAGCGCTGCCCATATCCTCGATATGAGGCTTTCCGTCCTCGAAGCTGATCCTGAAGTGCTGCCTCGATACAGCTCCCAGTTCATCCAGTCCCAGCGACCTGGCAACCTCGGCCCGCCCGATTACTTCGCCTTCGACTCCCAGCCGTATCTCCAGGCCGTTGGGCAATTCCAGGGTGGCTGCGCGAGCGCCGTGCGCCGGTGGACGTGATGGCGCCGACGGCTGCTCAAGCAGTTCTACCAGCGGCTGCCTCTCTGCCTTTTGCAGGTAACGCCGTTCGCGCATGGATCGGCGGGCAAACCATCCCATGAGCACAATGACGACGATAATGGATGGGGCAACCAGCAGGGTCACGGGATTGACTAAGAAGTTCAGCAGCCGGTCACCTGCTGATGCCGGCTGAGGGGTAACGGGGACCGAAGCCGGTTGCGCTGTATCCCCCGTGCCTTTGCTGTAATTCCAGTATACAAGGGAGCTGTTTTGTGCCCCGCTGTCGCCGGGCGCCCACTCGCCGTTTGCATGGAAGCGTAGCCTGTAGATGTGCTGGCCTTCCGGCTCGTCCTCGCCCGGCCTGAACGGGCCAAGCCTCCACTGCCCGGGCTCTGGCAACTGCCACTTGTAGGCAATCCAATTGCCCTGGTTTTCGCTCCCCTGCGGGTAATATTCATAGATATACAACCAGCCCGGGGCATTGATATCGATATCGAGGTACCATTGCTCGCTGCCCGAGATATTGCGGTAGCCCGTGGCGGACGTTCCCCACAGATCTGCAGTCAGCCCGGGCGATGTGCTTGGAGGCTGAGACGTCTCACCCTGCAATATGAAGGGAACCGGCGGTTTAATCTCTTGATGCAGGGTATCGGTCGTGGGGTCGGGGATAGTAGAGTTTTCGGTGGGGGCGCCCATAGCATATGCGCAAACGTGTGTAATAGCAACGGCGCCCAGGCAGGCGAACAGAAGGGCCAGCGAGAAGATCAATATAGATCCCCGCCGGCTCATGTGGATACCTCCACTGCTTTCACCTGGCCGGCGCTTGAAGCCAGGAGGGCTGAATGCATGGCCACGGCGCCGGCAAACCGGCTGCCCGGGGAAAACATAATAGTCTGCGCAAGGCAACGTGAAGTCCTTTTGGATACGCCTGCCGAAATCATGTAATCGGCCACCGTGCCAGCCTCTGTATAATTGCGCGGCCAACTGGTATGGGTCAGTTCGTTACACAGGTCGTTGGGCTGCCTGAGTGTGAGCAGGTAGATACAGGTTTGGGCCAGCCCGCACAGGTCGCAGCGCTGGTCGCTCTCACCTCCGATAAATAGTTCAGGTATGTCAAAACCCTTATTGGCGATCTGGGTGAAGGGGTCAGTCCTGACTGTATCCTTCTTCATGCTCTCCAGGCTTTTGGCCGTGCCGAAATCGATGAGCTTGATGTCGCCGTTTCCGCTGAGCATGATGTTTTTGGGGTTAACGTCCCTGTGCACTATACCGGCAGCGTGGATATAGGCCAGGGCATCCAGCGCCTGCCCTGCCCATATCAGTACCTTGTGCTCGCCTGCTGATGACCTCGGCGAGGAGGACATTATGGTTTCCCCTGTTACAAGCTCCAGCACCAGGTGTAACTCTCCCCTGTAATAAAAATCATCCAGATACGTGACTATGTTGGGATGTTGCAGCCTTTTGAGGAAATCGGCTTCCTGGTGCAGCTTGTCAAGGTAAACGTTGTCCATGGTAGTGCCCCTGCGTGGCGTTTTGATGATGCATTGCCTGCCGCTGGTGCGGTCCCTGGCCAACCAGATATTTGCCATGCCCCCCTGTTTGAAGGCCGGAGCTTTGAGCTCGTAGCGGCCGTTAATGCGGCTCTTATTTTGGGGTTGGGCAGCCTGTTGCTGAGGCTTTCCCTGGTGTAAGGCTGCGGCCCTCATTTTACGCCGCTGGATCTCCTGGATTATGGCAACTGTTACCGGCACACTGGTGAAAACCAGCGCTATGACTATAACGATGATGGTGGGATCATCCATCAGTCTATTTTCACCCCCGTCTTTGCCGATACCAGCGCCTGCCATGAAGGGAGGCTGGCAGGGCTGGCGATGATAACCGATATATTATCGGGGCCGCCGACCAAATTGGCCTGCGAGATAAGGTCGTCGCAGGCCTGCGCGGGGCTCTGTGAGGCAAGCACCGTTTCCTCTATTTTGCCGGGAGGAAGTACTCCGCAAAGGCCATCGGAACACAGGAGCACGTTGTCCCCGGCGTAAAGCTTGATCTGTATCAGGTCTGGAACGCTGTCGGCGCTGTATCCCAGGACTCGCGTTATCTCGTTGCGGCGCGGGTGGGCCAGCGCCTCGGAGGGCGATATCTGCCCGATATCTACCAGCTCCTGTACCACGGAATGGTCAGTTGTGACTTGAATAGCCTCCCTGGAGTTGATGATGTAACAGCGGGAGTCGCCGATATGTGCCAGGTACATATCCTGGCCTACAATAAGGGCGGTAGTAAGCGTGGTCCCCATGCCCTGCAAGGACTTTTCGGTGGCCGCCTCGATGACGGCGCTGTTAGCTTTGTTGAAGGCTGCGGCCATCAATGGCAGCCCGGGCACTGATGCCCGGGTCAGCAAGCCTGAGATACATTCGGCCTGGAAAATCCTGATGGCCAGGTCACTGGCTATCTCTCCGGCGTCGTGGCCGCCCATCCCGTCGGCAACGGCGAACAGCCCGGCCGATACCATGCCGGAGTGCGTCCGCAGGTCAAAGGTGCTGCAGAAAATACTGTCTTCGTTCAGCTTTCTTACCAGGCCGGTGTCCCAGCCATAACCTGTCTTCAATCGAATCTCCCTCGTTTGCTTTTTAACTTACCTTGAAAATAAGTGTGGCCCCCGGCTGCCTGGCCAACTCTATACTGTCGCCATCACGCAGTGGGCGCCTGCCCTTATGGTGGATATCGATATTGTTTACCCTTGTGTGATTCGTGCTGCCGGTGCCGTCGCGCCCGTGGTCCTGAACGTAATAAGTGCCATTCTCACTTGTTACCAGTATATGCTGCCTGGACACGCTCATCAGTGCATCCTGCGGAAGTTTGCCGTCAAAGTTACTGCGCTGGATGAATTGCGGGTTGGCCGTGAGAACGATCTCCTCACCCCACAGCATGATCAGTTTCGCTGCAGCCCTCTCCGGCGCAGCTTGAATAATCTCCTCGGCAACAGTGTCGTTGACTTCAGCTTCCTGCTCCCCTTCCAGATAATGGCCGCAGCTGTAACAGAAAAAGCTGCCGGCGCCGTTCAAGCCATGACAGGCCGGGCAGATCACGCTGATGCTTATTACCTCTTCCATTACGATCACACAAGTCTAAGCTGTTGAAGGTTATACTGCTTGACAGCTTGCTGACGAATACCTAATATAAACCTGACATATATAATCTCTGCGACGAGTGTCTCTGATATATTATACTGCAACAGGAAACGCAGGTTGCATATAGCTGGAGGCCGAATTTGGCTTTCATCATAGTTAAGAAAGGCGATGCCGAGGATATCGGCAGAATATTCACCCTGAGCAAGGCCAGCACGGTGGTCGGCCGCCGCACCCCCAAATATAAGCCCGATATCGAGTTAAGCGACGAGTCGGTCTCACGGCGGCATGTTGAGATCGTTGAAAAGGACGGCCACTACCAGTTGCGGGACCTGGGCAGCACAAACGGGACCATGCTCGATGACGACAGGATACTGCCCGGCAGACTTTATGACCTGAAGCACAACTGCAAGATCGGGCTGGGGGCGGCAGCGGGTCCGGCGCATATCCTGTTGGTATTCAAAGAGTCGGAGAGCACCAACCTGCTGGGCAGGAGGGGGGTGGAACAGGCAGGGCAGGTCATTGCTACGGAGGTAAGCTGGTTGGAAGTTGACGAGGCCAGGAAGGAGGTCCGTGTGGACGGTGGGCCCGTAAAGCTATCACGGAAGGAGTACGAACTGCTGATTTTCCTTTATGGCAATGCCGGGGCGGTCTGCCTGCGTGACGAGATCATCAAGGTAGTATGGGCCGATAGCCAGGACTGGGCTGCGATATCGGATGCAACCCTTGACCAGCTTGTGCACCGCCTGCGCGAGAAAGTTGAACCTGATCCTGCCAACCCCTCGCGCATCGTCAGCCGCAAAGCCTTCGGATATATGCTGGTTTAACTGGTATAAAAGGAATCTAATAGTTGAAAGGCCGGTCCTTCCACCACGGGTAAAACGCGGGCATGTCCTTGCCCGGTTTCATGGGGAAGGCTGGCGCCCTTTTCTCGAGGAACGACATGATACCTTCTTTGGCGTCCGGCATGCCGAAGATCCAGTTTAGCGCCTTTGACTCAAGCTGATGAGCCTCCATGGGGTGGTCGGCGCCCAGCATCTTCCACATGAGCTGCCGGCAGATAGCCACCGAGATCGGTGACGAATTGTTTGCGATGCGGGCGGCGATCTCGCGGGCACGGGGCAGCAGCGCATCAGGCTCCAGCAGTTCGCTCACAAGGCCTCTCTCGAAGGCCTCCTGCGCATTGAACACCCTGCCGCTGTAGACCCACTCGCTTGCCACGCCGATGTTCACCAGCCGGGTTAAAAACCAGCTGGCGCAGCCGTCAAAGATGATCCCGCGCCGGCAAAACACCAGACCCATCCTGGCGTTGGTTGAGGCGATACGGATATCCATGGGGAAGGTCATGGTTATGCCGAAGCCCACGGCCGGGCCATTGATGGCCGCGATCACGGGCTTTTTCATGTCGTAGATCCGCAGCACTACGATTCCGCCCTCATCCCTGTGCGGCTGGTCGTCCTCCCTGCCCATGAACCGTTGCATGAAATAGGAGCCTTCCGCGGCGCCTTCTCCCAGGGCAGCCCCTGCGCTGAATGCCCTGCCGGCGCCGGTAACTATTACAACACGCACGTCGTCGTCGTTATCGGCGCGGTCGAACGCGTGGAGAAGCTCCTTGCAGGTGGACGCTGTGATCGAATTCATCTTGTCGGGATTGTCGAGTGTCAGCGTGAGGATACCCTCCGACACCTCGTACTTCAGCTCTTTGTACTCCATGGGTCCTCCTTTATGCAGAATTGAGCGGGCTCTCTAACTCAGGCCCGTATGGAAACGACTAAAAACCTACACCTGTATGGATATGCCGTGGTCACTGAGGTCGGTGAGTATCTCAAATGCCGCCCGGTGTCCGGTGTAGAGCAGTTCTGAAACACCTTTGGCATCGCCCTGTTTATAGGTGATCCTGAGGTCGCACGAGGCCAGCTTGCTGTTCAGGCAGTGCTTGCTGCCTCCCGGCGGGTTATAGTAATTAAGGCCGGCGAATAGCTCCCGCCCTGCGTGCATGCATCCCTTCATATCGACCTCGTCGTCAGCTGACCCGGCTGGTAGATCGCGTTATTGGCAGTGTTTACAAGTTTAATCTCTGCTTGATTCATCACTTCACCTCCCGGGACCTCATAATCATAGCCTAAAAGTGAATGAAACTAAATCCCACGCTCGATACAGTATTCCCTCAGAGTATTGAGAGCTGCGAAAAATTCTTTCATCATAGTGCCCACCGGATACATACCCCGCCTGGTGACGGAGATTACGCCGTTTTTCTCCCGGATGATGCCTGCGGTCTTGAAGAAAAGCAGCTCCGCCCACAGGCTCGCATGGATGTCAGAATTAAAACGCTGTCTGAATTGCTGTGTGTTTAAGCTCGTACCGAAGAACCTGGTCAGCATGTAGTAACGGTATTGCTCGGTGGCGGAGAGACGGCGCGTGCGCACTATGGGCAACCGTCCTTCCGAAATCAGCTTATGGTAGCCGTCCAGCGAGAAGGAGTTCACCAGGAAATCCCCTCCCAGGAAGCTGACCGATCCGGCGCCGACGCCGATATAGTCGTCGTAATCGATGATATATTCGTCGATCATGAGGTCTCCACGCGAGAAGCACCAGGCCGTGGAGGCTTTATATCCGCTGCCCAGCAGTTCCTGCAGAATTATCTCGTAGAACTGCCTTTCGAGGCTGGTGTCCACCCTGCGGAACTTCTTTGTCAGCGCGTCCAGCTTATGGGGAGAGGGCATGAGTGGGTAAAAAGTGGCCTGGTCGGCGCCCAGGTCCTTGAAAATCCGGACATCCGAGAGGAACTGCTCAGGTGTCTGAGTGGGGAAGTTGAACATCAGGTCCACGTTGACCGTATCGAATTTACCCTGCGCCAGCTTCAGCTTATCGATAGAATCCTCGCCTTTGAAAAGCGTCCTCCCCATGGCCTTGAGCAGCGAGTTGTCGAAGCTCTGAACACCGATGGAAAGCCGGTTAACTCCGATGTCCCGGAGCTGCCGGATGGATTCCGGTGTAAGCTCGCGCGGCGTGGTTTCCAGGGAGATGCGTTTTACCTGGAACTGCCTGCACAGGTAGCCAATAAAAGCAGACAGCTCATCCATGAGCACGGTGGGCGTGCCGCCGCCGAAATAGAAGTCGTTAAATTTAAATCCCAGCGCGGCGTACATGTCGACTTCTTTACGCAGGTCTGCGAAATAAGCGCGGGCCGGCTCCTCCTTGAACAGGTAGCGATTGAAGCAGCAGAAGGGGCAGAGCGTTTTGCAGAAGGGGATATGTATATAGAGCGAGACATCGCCGCCGCGCTCACGGCCTTCACGGGCAATGTGGGCTGTATCGATGTCATCTGTGAACCTGAGGAAGCTCTTGCCGGATTGGCGGACAACTGCGCCGACGAACCAGGGGATCATGGGCCAAATTATACCCTATCACCCTCTCCCCTGCCTTCTCCGTCCCGGGAAGCTCTTTACTGCAGCGCCTTGGGCCTCAGGTCGGGGCAGGTAGTCCAGTCAGTTATCGGCAGCAACCGTCCGCGCTCAATTTTGAATATCATGGTCTGGTCCGGCGATGGCTTATTGGCCGAAAACGAATAGACAGTCATGCCCAGGGGTTTGAAGTCCGTTAATTTGAGGAACTCTTCACGCAAAGTGATGCCGTTGAGCTTCTCCCAGCCCTGCTCTTTGACTATCTGGTTCATGCAGTGACCTATGGTGTACATGACCGGCCACACATCAAGATAGCCGATGGTCCTCTCTGAAGGCTTTCTAGCGTTTTTATCGAAGGCCGTGAGGGCTTTGACTATGCCATCGACCTCAGACATGGACCAGGAAGCTATGCTGCGCGGGCCGACCAGACCCTCAACCAGCGGTCCTCCCAGGATTACGGATGACTCGTCAATGCCCCACGGGCCGGTGGCACGGTGAACCTTGCCAGGCGCCGTGCTGTAGAGATCATGGTTGAGCATATCCAGGGATTCAGCGGCTGAGCTGATTATTATGGGACCCTGCCCCAGTGTGTTATCGTAGACCCAGTTGGCGCCCGCGTCCCTGATTTTTTGCATGTGTTGCGTGACATCCGTCTCATCCGGCTTGAATACATCTTCATATACAAGCTCAATTCCCCTTTCAGCAATGAACCCCCTTACTTCCTCACTGATGATGGCCTTGCCGTAAGGGCTATCCCAGGTGAGGATAGCCAGCCTTACCTTTTGTCCGGTACGGCGCGCCCAGTCATCGTTCAGCCAGTTGACAAAGGCGCCCAGCGAATCAGCGTAGGTTGGTATGGTGGCTAACTCGTAACCCACCGGGTAAATTCCCGGTGTGCCGCTGGTAAAGCAAAGTATGCCATCGTCCATGAAGTTCCTTTGTAATCGCACGGACTCTTCAGTGCCATAAAGCACCATCACCGCAGGGTACGGCTTTGACTGTTTAAAGGTTTCATAGGCAATCAACGCCGCATCAAGCTTGCCTCCCGTATCGATATATTTATACGTGATGGGGACGCCGTCCACCCCGTGCATCTCCTGGTTATACCAGGCGGCAAAATCCTCGAAGCCGCTGAGCTTGGGGGATGTCACAGGAGCATAGAGCTGACTGAGGTCTCCGAAATGATAGATCACGACCTTTTCCGGCTTGCCCGTTAGCTGTCCGGACAAATCGCCGCAGGCTGGTAAAGCAAGGGGCAGAAGGATTAGCAGCGCCAGGGACGCTGCAATGATGCCGCTGATTTTCCTTGTTCTCATGATAAACCACCTCCACTAAATATCGCGCTATGGCAGGTGACTTAATTGTAGCATAAACCAATCAGCCTGCACTCGCTCACTTCGATGAAGGAGATTGCTTCGATGCGCTTGCTGTGACAGGGTATGGATGTATAAACTCGTATGTCTACACAGTGATCCGCTACTTGGCTTCCAACAATCCCATAGCGCGGTCCACCTCGCGGGCGCGATAGTAATCGGCATTGAAGTATTTGGACGACCACAGGTAGCCGAAGGAGCTGAGAAAGCCGATACCGGAGATGACCAGGAATGACGTTTGTATGTTAACAGCGTCGGAAACAGCCCCCATCAGTATGGGACCCCACATGCCGCCCAGGATGTAGCCGGTGAGCATATACAGACCCATGGCCGTGGAGCGCTGGTAGGCGGGTACGATCTCCTGCACCGCGTTGAGCTGGGCTGCAATAAAGGCGGAGGTGAAGAATACGCCGATGGCAAATACCGGCAGCGAAACGAAGTAGGTGCCTGCCGCCATGAAGATGCTGGCCAGCAACATGCTTACAACGATGACCAGCACCTT
This sequence comes from uncultured Dehalococcoidales bacterium, assembly GCA_964554375.1. Lineage (GTDB taxonomy): Bacteria > Chloroflexota > Dehalococcoidia > GIF9 > UBA5629 > CAIMUM01. The sequence continues at coordinate 4,374 of CAZKOL010000020.1, read as the reverse complement.
GTTGCGGGGATTATGCTGGGAGACCTTGTCCGTCAACCATCCGCCCAGCGGCATAGCGATGATGGCCGTTAGAGCAAGGCCGGCCGAGACCGAGCTGGCCAGCACCGTTTCCATACCCATGCTGCGGTTCAACAGCACCGGCACCCAGGGTATGTAGCCCAGCACGTAGCACATCTCAAGCGCGATGGTAAGGTAGAGGATGGGCAGCGTCTTGATTCTGACAAATTCCTTGAGCGTGGTCCCCAGCGCAGTGCTGCGGGGGACGTCCCCTGCTTTATGGATGGCCGATTTATCTATCTTGTAGTCAGGCATGAACCAGGCCAGTATGCCGAAGATGATGCCGGGCGCGGCCACAGCCATGAACGCCGCCTGCCAGCCGAAGCTCTTAGTGACAAATCCTCCGACCAGGAAGCCGAAGGCCGAGCCAAATGGTATGGCCGCCACCCAGATGCCGGTAACCAGCGCACGCCGGGCCTTGTTGATCATCCCGGCTATAAGTGCCATACCTCCCGAGACGAAGCTCGCCTCGCCCACTCCCACCACCGTACGTGTGGCCAGCAACTGTCCGAAATTAGTGCAGAAACCGGAAAACAGGCTGGCCACGCTCCAGATAATGGCCATCAGCGAGATCATCTTGGACCGTCTCCAGCGGTCGATAAAATAGGACAGAGGCAACGCGAAAACTGCAACGCCTATTAGTACCACTGACATCAGCCAGCCCACCTCGGTATCGCTCAGTCCCAGGTCGGCTTTTAATGCCGGTGTCATGGGGCCGATCACCGACCGCAGCGCGTAGTCCATCATATAGAGCACGAAAAGAACTCCTATCGTGTACCACACCTGCCACGGCTTGACTTTGATCAGGACATCGCTATTCTCGGTTTGCCCTTTTTTCATCACAACCTCCGGTAAATTTTATAGCATCGGTGAACTTCTTCCGCCCCATATTCTATCACATAGTTTTTTCAATTTGATTGGATAGTTCCAGGGTAAGCTTATCCTTGATTACCTTGCCGCCGGGGTTCTTGGGCAGCGCAGATGTCAATATGATGTGTTCGGGGATTTTGTATCTGGCAAGTTTATCCTTGCAGAATTCCTTTACCTCTTCTATTGTAAGGGTTGTACCGGGGACGGCGATTATGGAAGCGGCCACTTTTTCCCCCATAACCCGGTCGGGGACACCATATACGGCAACTTCGAAGACCTTAGGATGCATACAGATTGTATTCTCTGCTTCAACAGGATAGACGTTCTCGCCACCTCTGTTTATCATGTCTTTCTTCCTGCTGACAACGCATTAGAAGCCGTCCTCAGCTACCTTCCCCAGGTCGCCGGTTAAAAACCAACCATCGATAAAAGCTTTTCTTGTTGCTTCGGGATTATTGTAGTAACCGTCGGTTACTACCGGTCCCTTGCGATTAATGCCGCACCCAGGGCGGCGATAATGCGGGGATTTTGCGGTACCAGCACCTTTAGCCCCAGCTTCTCCTCGATGCTCTGCACCAGGCCGATATCGAGCGCGCCGCCTCCGATGACGGCGACTTCCGGACGGATACTCGCGCCGCGAGTCAGTGCGCTGACCTTGTCGGCAATGGAGTGGTGGATGCCGGCCACGATGTCCTCCGGTTTATCGCCCTGCGCGATACGTGTGATGACCTCAGTCTCCAGGAATACGGTGCAGGAGGTGGAGAAGCTGGATGGATGCGTGGATTTCAATGACAGCGGACCCAAATCCTCGATGTTCAATTGCAGTATGCGGGCCAGCAGCTGCAGCAGGCGCGCGCTGCCCGTCGCGCAGATCTCGGAGGCGTTGAAGTTAATGACCTGGCCGTTTTCGTCGATATCGATGAGCTGGCTGCCCTGACCGCCGATGTCCACTATGGTGCGGGCAGAGGGAAAGATCAGGTTGACACCGCGGGCATTGCAGACAATGACACCGTGATAGCTGTCCGCCACCGCGTTACGCCCGCCCGTGCCCGTGGAGCCGCTGGCCTTAATATCCGCCGGTTTAAGCCCGGCCCTGCTTAAAACGTCTTCTTTGAGCATGGCTGCAGTGGTGGAATAGTTGGTGCCTGAAGGAACCACTGATGAAGTCACAATTTTCCCGCTATCATCGATGATAACGGCCTTGCCGCCGACCGATCCGATGTCGATACCTAGGTAATAAGTGCTCATCTGGACTTCTCTCCGAAATCTATACGAGCCTCGGTGAGCTTTTTGTCACGGTGCCCCTCATATTCGCCGCGCTGCACCAGTTTGAAGGCCTCGTCGCGCGCCAGGATGGCCGCTCCCAGGCAACCGGTGATGAGCGGCTCCTGCGGTACAAGCACGGGCACACCCAGGACGGCCTCCATAGCCTTGACCATGCCGGCGTTCTTGGCCACACCGCCGGTGAAGACCACTGGCATCTCTACCTTGAGCTGGCGTGCCAGCTTGACCACGCGAGTGGCGATGGCGATATAGACACCCGCCAGTATATCCGGCAGGAGTTCTCCCTCCGAGAGGCGAGAGATGATCTCTTGCTGGGCGAAGATAGTGCAGAGGCTGTTGATCTTGACCGGACTATCCGTCTGCAGGGAGATGCGCCCCATCTCGTCGAGTTCCAGCCCCAGCGTCTCGGCGGTCACTTCAAGAAAACGGCCGGTGCCGGCGGCGCATTTGTCATTGGTTAAAAAATCTACAAGGCGGCCGTTTTTAATCTTGAGCACCTTGGCGTCCTGCCCCCCGATATCGATGGCCGTTTTTACTTCGGGAAACAGTGCTGCTACGCCTTTAGCATGGCAGGTCAATTCAGTGATCTGCTTATCGGCGAAGGGTACATTGACGCGGCCGTAACCGGTGGAGATGATATAGGCGATGTCCGAAAGCGTCAGCCCGGCCTTGCGCAGGATGTCTTCCATCAACTTATTGGCGTACAGGCGATGCTCGGCGCCGGTAGGGCCGACAACGTAGGCCAGCATCCTGCTTTCGGCGTCCACTACGGCTGCCTTGGACATGGTGGAGCCGATATCGATGCCGGCGAAATAGAGATGTGAAGTCAGGTTGTCCATGCCGGGCACAGCGCTACCTTAAATCCAGCGTCTCCACGAATGCCTCCACCCTGGTTTTGATGGGGGCCAGCGATCTTTCGCTGTAGTCGTGCTCGATGTAGATGCTGGGTATGCCCAGCGTATCGAGGTAGTGCCGGAGGTTGGGCACCTCGTAGCCGTGCGTGTCGCAGTATTTCACGCTCTGCAGGATGGCGCCGTTGACTTTCCAGTCGGTGATGGCCTTCTTGATATAGTTGAACCTGCTATCCAGGTCTTTGTCGTAGTTGCGTTCGAGTTCTTGATGGCAGCTATCGCGGTAGGTGCGAGGGCACTTGATATCGACCAGGTAGCGCTGCGCCAGGGCGTGAAGGTTATAAGGGGCTTTGACATCGGCCCAGAAAGCCCTGGTGCCGACACAGGTATCGTCAATCACGACGTTGGCATCGGCGTTTTCTATGAGCTGGTAAAGCGAGGTATTGTCGACAACAGGGCCCCATACCAGCAGGCGCGCCTTCTTCTTGGGCGGCTTTAGCTCGCGATTCTTGATCTCCTTGATGACATCTTCCAGGAGTTCGTTGCCCTCATCCACGGGCAGGCTGGAGATGGCCATCAGCACCTCGAGATTCTCCGTTGAGGTCAGCAGGGGCGGGTCTGATTTACGCAGGTCGTAGAGCTCCCTTACCAGCTTGCGCTGTTTATTGTGGATCTCGCAGGCTTTTTTAAGCTTATCGTCGGTCAGCTTTTCACCGGCGAATTCCTCGATGTGGCGTTTGAAGGAGTTGATCTGTCCCTCGAAGTAATCAACGGCCGGCGCGTGGTCGGTATGCGGCACGTCTATCAGGTGGGTGAAGGGCGCATCTTTGACATAATCGCGCCAGGATATGATCAGGGTCATGCCGATATCGCAGGTATGGGCGCCGACGATGCCGTCCAGGAAGTCGAATTTGCCTTTGAGTCCCAGGTCGATGATGCTGCGCAGGAAGGGGCAGACCACGGTGATGGATACCTGGTCGGCGGCCGTGATGGGCTCGCTCATATCGCCGAAGACGCGGAATGGCACCAGTCCCAGCGCGCTGATGATCTCGACGGGCGGGTAGAGGCAGACGTAGCCGACGATCTTCTTGCCGGCCTTGCGCAGTTCGCGCACGCGCAGCCCCCTGTCGGTGTAGATTTCGTGTGCCCTGGAAAGCCCCTTGGTTGTAGCTATTACCATCTCAATCTCCCGGTTATTATTATTCTTTGCTTACCAGTCCAGGCCTTTGGATTTGCGGACCTTCCTGTAGTGGTCCATGGTCTGCTCGAAGGCCTCGGCCTTGGCCAGTACCTCCTGGGGATTGAAGACGCG
>CAZKOL010000019.1:0-33608 GCA_964554375.1 uncultured Dehalococcoidales bacterium | reverse complement strand
GGCCTTTCGACCGTGCGCCGCGCGTGATAGACCTGGACCTGCTTCTCTTCGATGGGGCTATAATTAATCAGCCGGAACTCCAGGTGCCCCACCCGCGCCTGCACCTGAGGGCGTTTGTACTGGCGCCGATGACGGAGATAGCGCCCGATCTCGTTCACCCGGTTTTACATAAGACTATGAAGGAGTTGCTAACAGGATTGACACCCGGTTACAGGATTGAGAAATGGGCAGGTAATAAATACAAGGGGTCAGGTTAAGCATGTATATTATTGCAGTTGAGAAGAGCTTTGACGCCGCCCACTACCTGCGCGGGTACGGGGGCAAGTGCGAGAAGCTCCACGGTCACAGGTTCAAGGTGGTGGTGAGGTTGAAGTGCAACAAGCTGAATGAAGTAGGGATTGCCTATGATTTTACCGATCTGAAGATGCAGGTGATGGAGGTCCTCGGCAAGTACGATCATCAGTGTCTCAATGAAATCGATCCCTTCGATAAGATCAACCCGTCGTCGGAGAACATTGCTTCTGCCTTCTATGGCGCGCTGGAGCCCGCCTTCAGCGGGGATACAGGCCTTGACAGCGTGGAGGTCTGGGAATCGCCTGAATCGTGCGCCCTCTACCGGCCTGGATAAAATCTCAGGCGTTCGTATCGGGCGGCAGCAGGTTGGGAATGCTGTCCTTGATATCGTAGGTGTAGTTGCATTTGGCGCAGAAAAGCGAGCCGGTGATTATCTCCACGTCGTTTTTTTCAGCGATCTTGAGGTCCAGGGGTCCCTTGCACACAGGGCAGACGATGATCTCCATTATTGATTCTTTCATCTTCGCATCCTTTGTTATTCCTAAGCAGCCTTTAACTGAGCGGCCGGGATGAATTTCCCCGGGTACTTATTCTAACATATCCGGCAGGTATCAGGAGTCTCAGTCCGACCAGTAGCTTTCCTTGTTCTTGAAGAGGGGGGAAATCACCTTGAACTCAGGTATGCTCGCCCTCTGCAACAACTGGAACACGGCTATCTCGGTAGTAGTGATGACGGCGCCCGCGTCCCGCATGTATTTCATTGCGCTTTTCCAGTCGGTCTTGTACCTTGAGCATACGGCGTCGCTGATGACGTGGACATAGTAGCCCTGCGTCACCAGGTCGACCACCGACTGGAGCACGCAGACGTGCGACTCGATGCCGGCCACCAGGACGCACTTCCTGTTCAGAGCCGGGAAAGTCTTCTCAAAGACAGGGTCGCCCCAGCAGCTGAAGCTCAGCTTGTCGATGGGTTTGTATTGCTCCTTCAGCCTGGCTTTGACGGGCTCCACGGTATTGCCCAGCCCTTTGCTGTACTGCTCGGTAACGACCACAGGGACCTTCAGGGTTTCGCACGACATGACCATCAGGTTCACGTTGTTTTCGCAAACCGCGTAGACATCCTTTTTCATGGCTGCAGCGAGGTTGCTCTGAAAGTCGATCAGCAGGAAAACTGCATTGGCAGCATCCACCTTGAATTTATCCATAACGTTGAAGCCCTCCCTGATTAAGGAGAATACCTGCTGATATTACCGAGGAAAGGCCTGCCGTGTCAAAACTATTACATTTGCCTGTGCGAATATGTTTAAGATATCATTCGTTAAGTTGGGAGGACAATTAGTCACAGACGGGTTAATAGAGGAGAGGTTATCATGACGATTGAACATGTAAGCGGTAAAAATGCGGGGAAACTGATGTTATATGCGCTGAGCACCTGCATCTGGTGCAGGAAAACCAAACAGTTGTTGACCGACCTGGGCGTGGAGTACGATTATATGTTTGTTGACCTGCTGCAGGGTCAGGAGAAGGAGCAGGCGATCGCATTGATAGAAAAATGGAACCCGGATTGCTCGTTCCCGACGCTGGTGGTCAACGATAGCAAGTGCATCATCGGTTTCAAGGAGAACGAGATCAAGGAGGCGCTTAAACTGTGAGCACGTCTGAAACCGTTCCCCAGGCCGAGATCGAAAAGGCTTACCAATCAATCAGGAAGGACGCCGAGGCAGGGGGGTATCATGTCAACCCGGACGCGGAATTTGCCCGCGGCCTGGTGAGCGGACTGTTGGTCAACCAGGAGAGATACGGTTATCAGTCCTGTCCATGCCGTCTGGCCAGCGGAAATAAGGAAGAGGATCTTGATATCATATGCCCCTGCGATTACCGGGACCAGGATGTGGTCGAGTTCGGCGCCTGCTACTGTGCCCTCTATGTGTCACGGGAGGTTCTGGAGGGAAAACGGGAGTTGATCTCCATACCTGAGCGGCGGTCCCAGCATTCACTGCGCAAAAAGGCCGCTGCAACCGTCCCGTCAGGCCCCCTGCAGGTTCCGCTGCCGGTCTGGCGCTGCAAGGTGTGCGGCTACCTCTGTGCCCGCGACGGCCCGCCAGAGATATGTCCCATATGCAAAGCCAAAAAGGAAAGGTTCGAGCGGTTCCTTTAGCTGCACACTCTGTCCGGTCCGCATCATGGGGGCTTTATGTGCTCCACAGACGGCGAGATTTCACCGCGTAATAGACAATTATCAATGCTATGCTGCAGAGCAGGAGAACCCCGCCGTATATCATCAGGACATTGGCATAGTCTCCGACCATTCTCAGCAGCCAGCTCTGAATCAGAGGCGGTAAATTAAACTGTAATATCGCCGACTTTCCCAGACCATTGACGGGCAGGACGCTCACGAACTGCAAAATCCCGCAGATAGCGAAGATCAAACCCAGTTCGCCTGAGATAAATCCGGGCTTGCGGGCGATGAGTTTGATGGCAACGATCAGCGCCAGAATAAATATTATCAGTGGAATATAGATGATATCGGCGGTAGCAACCATATTTTTTAAAGCCGCCAATTGCTCGAGCATGTCGAAATAGCCGTTTATCTGGTCGACGTCGATATATTTCTGTATTGAGTCTGGACTGATGCCCAGTGCTGCAAAGGCCGGGCTCAAGCCAGGCAGATCTAAGATGGTCTGGATGCGGGAGGCCATATCGTCGACCAGCGGTCTCTGTGCCGTCACTGTCTCCAATAACTTACCTTTCTCCAACCTGTCCAGGAGAAAGGCGTACGTATTCCGGACACATGCCCGTACCTGCTCTTTTATCTGTGGTTCAAAATTAATGATCACCAGCTCCGCGGCTTCAGCCAGTACTGGCTTTTTAGGAGCCAGGTTCTGGTTAAGCCAATCATGCGCCAGTGCCGGAACGTCGATATCGTCCGCGTATGAAGCTATGCAATCGGGGTTAAATACTGTTTGCTGAAGTGCCAGTATCGGCCCGAACGAGAAAAGCGAAATAAAAAGTAAGATCCCCAGGAAAATCAGCAATAGCCGCTTGCCGGACGATATTTCGGGTGCATTTTTAAAATAGCCGATAAACGATCCCGTCACCCTTGTTTCCTCCCCGCGCTGCTTTTAAAAAGTATATACAAGTGAAGACTTAGTGTCTCAATTGTATCACCGGCATGAAGCATTGCCAACGAGGCGAATTGATAAGGGGCCCTGTATGCGATAAGATATCACAGCCCCTCATGAACACCCTTGGCAGAAAATACGAGCTACACAGGCTTGCCTGGCTGCAATGGCAGGGCTCCGTCTATTTCCCCTTCTGGGACATGGTATTGAAATACCCGCCCCTGGCCTGTTTCAATGCCTTGTTGAAGCTGAAGGCGAGGCTGTTCAACACCTGTATCATACATACCATAGGGGACAGCCATGTAATGCCCTTCATCTACCGCTGCCCATTCCTGGTGCACCATATATCCCAGGCCACGGCACACAACCTGGTCAAGTCCGGCAGCTTCACAAGATCGTCGGAGTACCTTGCCCTCTTTCTCACGCGGGTGAATAAGCAAAGGGACGTCGTATTTTTAGTCTTCGGAGAGATAGATGCCAGGGTACACATCTATTTGCAGTACGGAAAGAGCGGCAAGAACGTCAGCCTGGAGACACTGATCGACAACACCGTGGCTAGATACGGACTGGCCGCACAACGCATCAAAGAGCAGGGCTATGCCGTCTGCATCCACGGCATACCGCCCGCGGCCAGCAAGGAATTCATCACGGCACTTCCCTTTGCGGGCAACCCGCGGGAGCGCAGCGAGATATCGAGGATATTTAATGAAAAACTCAGTGCTTTCTGCCAGACTATTGACGTTCCTTATATTGATATACAGTCGATAGCGTCCGACATTAACGGCTTTATCAAGAAGTACTATCTGGCGGATGAAGTCCACTGCAATAGCAGGATCGTGCCCTTCGCACGAAAAACAATAAAGGCCGCCTTCGGGGGAAGGAAGAAATTTTAGTCGAGCTGTGAAGTGTGAAAATAGGGGCCGGAACTGAAACCGGGTTCCGGCCCCCGCTATTTAGATCTTGATGCCCGCTATCTTCTTGACCATGTTTTTACGGGCTTGGATATCGTACTGGGTGGTAATGGCGATGCTCTCCATAACGGGTGAGCCGCCGCCATGGAACCCTCCGACCTGCGCGACGCCGCCGCTGGATGAGCAGAGTATGTCACCCACGTGCATCCACAGCTTGATGGCGTCATCCACATTAACATCCGGGTTGCGCATGGTGTACTTCTCCAGCAGCGCCCTGGTCTCGGGATTGAGGAAATCGCCTTCGTGGGGGAAGGTGGCAGGTATGCCGCCCGCCACGTCGCAGAGTATCTCTGCCTCGCGGTAGACCGCCTCTCCGGTCAGGCAGCGCCCTACATTGCAGTAAATCGAGTTGGGGATGTAGCTGCCGGGGCCGTAGGGCACGAAGCCCACGCCGGGCATATAGACCTCAGGTTTGCCCATCTCAGAGGCGGTAAAGCCGGCGGCGTAGCCGAGTTCGGATACCATGATCAGCTCGGCCAGCTTCTCCCTCACATGGCCGGCCTTCTGAATACCGTTGTACTCAGCGGCCAGCGCCACCGTTCCCAGCATGATGTCGCCGATAGCCGGCTTGCAGCCCGAATAGCTGTGGCGGTGGAAGAGGGCGAAAAGCAGCGCCCCCACCGCGCCGTGGATGGTCTCGCCGGCCAGGAATACCCTCTCCCAGGGGATAAACACCTTGTCGAAGATGGTGTATGAGTCGGTGGCGCCCTGCATGAATCCCTTCTTGTAATGCTTGCGCTGCCTCAGATTGTGTATGGTAACAACCTGCTTGACACCCTCCCAGTCGCCCGGGATTGAGAAAGCCACCGCCCAGTCCTTTTCCTCGGGGAGCAGCGAGCGCGTGGGGACGACAATGATCTCGTCGGCCACGGATGCTTCGGAGTTATGTACCTTGCATCCCTGTACCACTATGCCGTCGCTCTTCCTTTCGATGATCCTCACATAGAGGTCAAGGTCTTTCTGCTGGCTGGGCCTCTTCATCCTGTCGCCTTTCACATCGGTCTGCGCACAGCAGCCCATGAGGTCGTTATTCTGAAAGCGCTCGAGCCATTTGAGGAAATTCTTGTGATACTCGGTAGCGCCTTTGTTCTGCTTGTCAGCCTCGAACGAGATAGCGTTGCAGGCGTTGGCCCCGTCGATGCCCATGCAGCGTTGTATGCAGCCGCCCACCTGCTGGCAGACAGCGCGGGTCATATCCTGCTTCTTGTGCAGGTCCTCCTTGCTCTGGTGGATGTGAGTGAAGCGGTTGATGGTTTTGCCCGTGATATGGCTCTTGGCCAGCATCAAGTCCTGTAAACTGGGGTCCTGGGCGAAATCGTATGTCGATCCGGTGGTGTTGATGGTGTCCATCTGCAACTCGTCGGTACGGTCGATCAGATGGCCGTCGTAATACACGTTGCGGCGCATCTTGCTCAGCCTCTCGATATACTGTTTCTTGGTGCTGAGGGTATCTGCTTTTGGCTTGCTGTCTGTAGTCATAAATACCTCCTAATGCTCAATATCTTAGCATACCTGCTATCTCCTGCCAAAGGCGAGAATAATCTATCGTACTGATGTATAATTAGTTCGGCTTTTACCATACATTTTCCGCATGATTTAAGGCTGCTGGTATAGGCTGCAGATATCCGATGGGAAGGCTTATTAAAAATCTCGGAGGTTTTTCAAATGGGTGGCCAGAATGAGTTTCTGAATTACATAGGGGGTAGATGGCGCCCATCGAAATCCAGTGAAGTACAGGACGTGATAAACCCGGCTACCACCGAGGTACTGGGGCAGGTCCGCCTTTCTACCATAGATGAGGTAAACAGTGCAGTAGATGCCGCCGCCGGGGCTTTCCCCTCCTGGCGCAGGACCCCGGCAACAGAGCGTGTGCAGCACCTGTTTAAGCTGAAGAACCTGCTGGAGGAGCATCTCGATGACCTGTCGCGTACCATAACCATGGAATGCGGCAAGACCCTGGACGAGGCGCGCGGTGAGATGCGCCGACTGATCGAGAACGTGGAGGTTGCCTGCGGAATACCGCAGTTAATGCAGGGCTACAACTCGGAGGATATCGCACGGGGAATAGACGAGGTCATGATCAGGCAGCCCGTCGGGGTATGCGCCGTGATTGCCCCGTTCAATTTCCCGGGCATGGTGCCGTTCTGGTTTCTGCCATATGCCGTTGCCTGCGGCAATACTTATATAGTCAAGCCGTCCGAAAAGGTGCCCTGTACCCTGCAAAAGATATTCGGCCTGGTGGAGCAAGCCGGGTTCCCCCCGGGTGTACTCAACCTGGTCAACGGGGCCAGGGATGCGGTAGATGGTATCTTAGATAGTCAGGCCGTGCGCGCTGTGAGCTTTGTGGGCTCAACGCCGGTGGCTAAATACGTGTATAGTCGCGCCACGGCCGCCGGCAAGCGGGCGCAGTGCCAGGGTGGGGCCAAGAACCCGCTCGTGATCATGCCCGACGCAGATATGGATATGGCGGCGCGCATCACCGCGGACAGCGCATTCGGCTGCGCCGGCCAGCGCTGCCTGGCGGGCTCGCTGGTCATAACCGTAGGCGAGGCGAGAGGCGCGTTCACGGAAGCTATTGTAGAGGCGGCCAGGAAGCGGGTGGTCGGGTATGGCCTCAATGAGAAGGTGCAGATGGGACCCGTTATTACGCAGCAGAGCAAGGCCAGGATCGAACACTTCATAGGGCAGGGCGAGAAAGAGGGGGGGCGCGTACTTGCAGATGGCAGGGGGACTATTATAAAGGGTTACGAGAACGGCAGCTTTGTGCGTCCCACAGTGCTGGATAATGTATCCCCGCAGAGCGAGGTCGCGATTACCGAGATATTCGGACCGGTGCTGGGATTGATACACGTCGATAGCATCGATGATGCCATAAACCTGGTAAACAGCAGCCGCTACGGCAATATGGCCTGCATATTTACGGGCAGCGGCGCTGCTGCCAGGAAATTCCGCTACGAGGCTGAGGTCGGAAACATGGGGATCAACATCGGTATAGCGGCGCCCATGGCCTTTTTCCCTTTCAGCGGCTGGAAAGACAGCCATTTTGGCGACCTGCACGGCCAGAGCCTGGACGCAGTAGAATTTTTTACGCAGAAAAAAGTTGTGGCTGAACGCTGGCCCAAAGAATGGACGCGTAAATTCTGATATAGTCTATTAAGTCAAAGGAGATACAATAGACAGTGATTTACGAAGAAATAGACTCGGCCCGCCGTGCGCGCGCCGCGGCTATTGCTAAATACGGGAGCCTGGATGCCACGCTGGTCAGCGACGGCTTCCCCCGCCGTCATGACCTTATCCTGTCGGAGGCGGTGGTCCTGGGACTGCTGAGGCAGAACGTACACTCCTATTTCGCGGTCTTCGGGCACGGCAGCACCGTTGTTGCCGATGTGTTGCGGGTCTACCAGGAGGCCGGCCTGGTCAGTGTATTCAATGTACGCAACGAAATTGAGGCTTCGCACGCCGCCACCGCCCTGCGTTGGGCCACGGGCAAGAAGGCGGCGGTCGTAACGTCCATAGGGCCGGGCGCGTTGCATGCTATGGCCGCCTCGCTGGTGCCGGCCTCGGACGGTATTGGCGTGTGGTATATCTTTGGCGACGAGACCACCGAGGACGAGGGTCTCAACATGCAGCAGATACCTAAATACGAGCAGGGACTCTTCCTGCGCCTATGTTCCACCATGGGGCATGCATATTCACTGCATACGCCCCTGGCTGTGTCTGCGGCATTGCGTCGGGGACAGGCCGTCGTCGACCATCCCTACCGGGCAGGACCTTTCTTCCTGCTGCTGCCCATGAACACACAGACCGCTATGCTCAGGCAGTTCGTGCTCAACGAACTTCCCCAGCAGATGTGTATAAAAATCGGGCCTGCCGCGGGAGATTACGCGGCTGCCGCACGAAGGCTGATGGAAGCTGGGCGCGTGGTTGTACGTGTGGGTGGCGGAGCTCGAGGCGCCGAAGCCGAGGTGGGCGAACTGCTCGAACTGTCAGATGCAGTGGCCGTGGTATCGCCCATGGCCGGAGGCGTGGTCCCTTACAGCAGCCAGCGCAATATGACTGTGGGAGGGTCCAAAGGTACGCTGTGCGGCAACTATGCCATGGAGAACGCCGATCTGCTGGTGGCCATCGGGACACGCTTCGTGTGCCAGTCGGACTGCTCACGCACGGCCTACCTGCGCCTCAAACAGGTCATCAATATCAATGCCGAGATAGAGGCTGCCATCAATTACAACAGCGACGAGCATTATGGCGGCTCCATTGTCCTGGTGGGGGATATCCGTTTGACACTTCAGCAACTGCTTCAGGAGTTGCGCAAGCGCCGCAAGAAGGGTGCCGGAAAGACGTCGGAATGGCTGAAAGAATGCAGTGCCCATCGCGCGGAATGGGAGCAGTTCAAGCGGCAAAGGTATGAACATCCGCTGCTCTTCGATGAAGCCTGGAAAAGGGAGGTGCTCACCCAGCCCGCTGCTATCAAGGCCGCCGCAGACTGGGCTAAGGGAAAGAATGATATCGTTAAGTTTTTCGATGCAGGGGATGTACAGGCCAATGGTTTCCAGATAGTTGAGGACGAGTTACCCGGCCTGACTTTTACGGATACCGGGGCCAGTTACATGGGATTTGCCGTTTCAGCACTGCTTTCCACGGCCGCGGCCGACCGCAAATTCTACGGCCTGGCCTTTACTGGAGACGGCTCCCTTACTATGAACCCCCAGGTGCTGATCGATGGCGTTCAGCACGGCGCCCGCGGCTGCATCCTGCTGTTGGACAACAGGAGGATGGCGGCCATCACGGGCCTGCAAATGGCGCAGTACGGCCGGGAATTCGCCACCAGCGACTCGGTGGAGGTGGATTACCTGGCGTGGGCTCGCTCCATTAAGGGGATACTCGCGCTGGATGGCGGCGCTTCCATGAATTCACTGCAGGAGGCACTGGAAAGGGCGTATGCTCATGACGGACTGTCCCTGGTACATGTCCCCATCTACTCAGGGGATAATGAGCTGGGTGGCATGGGCGTGTTCGGGCGCTGGAATGTGGGTAATTGGTGTGAAAGCACACAGGCGCTGCGGCACGACATAGGGTTGTAGCAAAGAGTGATAACGGCATGAAAAGTAACAATAGCAGCCTGATAGACGCTCTAAAAGAGCAGGCCAATTACCTGCGCAGGCAGAGCCTGACCATGATATACAGGCGCCAGGCCGGCCACCCTGGAGGATGCCTTTCGGCGGCCGACATCGTGGCCGCGCTGTATTTCAATATCCTTCGCATAGATCCGCAGAGGCCGGAATGGGAGGACAGGGACCGATTTATCCTCAGCAAGGGGCACGCCTCGGCCCTGCTGTACTCCGCCCTGGCGCGCCGAGGGTACTTTCCCGAGTCTGACCTGGAGCACTGGGGGGAGTTGGCATGTCACCTGCAGGGGCACCCCGACCGCCTCAAGACGACCGGCGTGGATATGACCAGCGGCATCCTGGGCCACGGCATTGCCATCGGGTTAGGTCTGTCCCTGGCGGCGCGCCTGCAGAAAAGAGACTATCATACCTACGTTCTGCTGGGCGACGGCGAGTGCCAGGGAGGTATCGTCTGGGAGGGCGCCAATGCTTGCGCCAAGTACAACCCGGGCAACCTGACGGCTATAGTCGATTACAATGGCGTGCAGCTCGACGGGGCCGTCCACGATATCATGCCCATGGAGCCATTCGCCGATAAGTGGCGCGCCTTTCGCTGGGAGGTGATCGCCATTGATGGTCATAATATGAGCGAGATATTGAATGCGCTTGAAGAGGCCAGGGGCATAACGCAGCAGCCAGTGGTCATCATAGCGCGCACGGTCAAAGGAAAGGGAGTATCCTTCATGGAGAATAAAGCACACTGGCACGGCATACCGCCAGACAGGGATCAATACGAGGCGGCTATGGCGGAGTTGGCCGGGGAGGGCAGGTAGCCGTGGCTAACCTGTCCATGAGGGAAGCGTACGGTCGGGCGCTGGCGGATTACGGCGCCGTTAACCCGAAGGTGGTGGCGCTGGATGTCGATACGGCTTCTTCCACACTGTCCAATTTCTTTGAAAAACGTTTTCCCGATCGCTTCTTCAACTTCGGCATCGCTGAACCCTGCATGATCGACGCCGCGGTCGGGTTCGCCCTGGCCGGTATGATACCCTTCGCCAACGCCTTCGCAGCGCTGGCAGCCCTGCGCGCGCTCGAGCAAGTGCGCACCTGCGTTTGCTATGCCAGGACCAACGTCAAGATCGCCTCCAGCTATGCAGGCGTGTCAGATTTCAAGGACGGCCCCACACACCACGCCATCACCGACATCGCCATCATGAGGTCTTTGCCCGAGATGACGGTTATCGTTCCCGCTGACGGCGGCGAGGCGGCCGCCTTCGTCCCGCTGATCGCAGAGTACGACGGTCCGGTATATTTAAGACTCAACCGGGCGGCCACCCTGCCGGTGTCCAGCCCCGGCGAGGCCTTATCGATCGGAAAAGGCATAGTGCGCAGGCAGGGGAAGGACTTAACGATTGTAGCATGCGGCTCAATGACGGGCCGCAGCATGCAGGCGGCAGATTCCCTGGCTTCGCAGGGGATACAGGCGCGTGTTATTGAGATACATACCATTAAGCCGCTCGATGCGGAGCTGATTCTACAGGCGGCGGCTGATACTGGCGCCGTTGTGACGGCTGAGGAGCATACTGTGATAGGCGGGCTCGGCTCGGCTGTGGCCGAGGTACTGGAGACCTGCAGGCCTGTTCCGCTGGCCATGGTGGGGATACACGACACTTTCGTTCGCACCGGGCCGGACCCGGAGGCGATTATGGACGCCTGCGGCATGGGCGTGTACGACATTGTTAATTCAGCAATGTCGGTGATAGACAGGAAAAAGGCGTGAGGCGAAGGTGAGATGCGTATAGCCGTAATAAATGAGACGAGCGCAGCAGACCGCAATGAGGATATACTGGATGCTCTGGATGGGATCGGTCATGATATCATCAACGCCGGCATGAAGAAAAGCGGAGAGAAGCCCGAGCTATCATATATTCACACGGGACTGATGGCAGCCGTGCTGCTCAATGCCGGGACGGTCGATTTCGTAGTAGGAGGGTGTGGGACCGGGCAGGGTTTTCTCAACTCCGTTATGCAGTATCCCGGTGTCACCTGCGGGCACATACTCACGCCGCTCGACGCCTGGCTGTTCACCCAGATTAACGGCGGTAACTGCGTTTCGCTTATGCTCAACCAGGGATACGGCTGGGCGGGCGAGGCCAATCTAAAATTCATATTTGAGAAGCTGTTTTGCGTTGAGCCGGGCTCAGGATATCCACCCCACAGGCGGGAACCTCAACGGGAGTCAAGGGAGTTGCTTGGCAGGTTGAATCTGATAACCCACCCCAAAATGGCGGAGATACTTACGAAGTTGCCCGGCGAGGTCGTTTCGCCGGTCGCCGCCTATCCAGGCTTGATAAAACTGATGGAATCCCGGCCGGGTACCGATGCGGCGATTCTGAGTACGTTGAAAGACAGGTTAAAGGGCTGAAAGTCCTTGAGGAGGAACATATGAAACCGACCGGCGTTGCTATCGTAGGATGCGGACGTATTTCAGATCTGCATCAGTTAGGCTATCAGGGGATGTCGGACGCGCGCATCGTGGCAGTTTGCGACCTGAACGGCGAGGCGGCGGAGAAACGTGCCAGACAGTGGGGGGTGAAAAAGATATGTACAGACTACCATCAGGTTCTTGAAGATCCGGATGTAGATCTGGTTGAGATTCTCCTGCCGCATCATCTTCATGCGGATATGACAGTGGAGGCCTGCCGCGCGGGCAAGCATGTCAGCGTGCAGAAACCTATGGCTAACTGTGTATCAGAGGCCGACCGTATGATTGAGGCAGCGAAAAAGGCTGGCGTAATGCTGCGCATATACGAGACCTTCGTCTTCTACCCGCCGGCGGTGCAGGCTAAAAAGATGCTGATGGCGGGGGAGATAGGGGAGCCGCAGATGCTGCGCATGCATGTCAGCACTGGTTCAACGGATTGCGGATGGGAAGTCCCCATGGACGCCTGGATCTGGCGCTTCAACGAGGAACAGTGCGGGGGAGGTCCCCTGGTATTCGACCACGGCTATCATCTTTTCTCGCTGGCATACTATCTGATGGGCCCGGTAGAGAGAGTGAAAGCCTGGATCGATCACACTGAGATACTGCCCGGCGTCAACATAGATGCGCCTGCCACTATTATGCTCCAGTTCAAAGCTCCGCGCCGCTACGGAGTATTCGATGTAGAGCACACGCCCAACACACAGATGCCATCTGATTATTATGTAGATGACAACAGGATTGAGATAATCGGAGACAAGGGTATGATCTTCATCAACCGTTATACTGCCAGGACCATTGACCTGCCGGAGCTTATGCTCTATAAAGACGGCAAGACCACTCCTGTACCAGTGGACCGCGTAGACTGGCCCCACGCCTTTATCGACTGCACCAGGCACATGATTAACGTGTTGAGAAAGGGGGGAGATCCCGTATTGGACGGCCCCACGGGCAAGTGCGTGCTACAAATCGACCTGGCGGTCCTGCAGTCGGCAAAAACGGGCAAAGAGGTCAGACCGTACGACCTGACGCTCTGACCTTTGACTATGAGGGCTGCAGATAGAAACAGGAGATATCCCGTTAATGTCCATAGCTGGGGTATATAAATGAAAAGACAGCATGGTCTTATTTTGATCGCGCTGATACTGGTTGCGATCTCCATCAGTGTTTACGTTGCGCATTATCTGATTTTCCATGATCCGCACCATATTTTCATCTACATGGTGGGCGACCTGGCCTTTTTGCCGCTTGAGGTGCTGATTGTAGGCATAGTGGTGGAGCGCATACTGGCGCGCCGGGAGATCGAAGAGAAACTGAAAAAGCTGAACATGGTCATCAGCGCCTTCTTCTCCGAGGTGGGCAATCCACTGGCGGCGATGCTGTTGGATGCGACCTCGCAGAGGGACTTACTGATGCAGAACCTCGGCATGACAGCAGACTGGAAGGAGGCAGATTTCAAGAAAGCAAAAGGGTTCGTGGAAAAGATTTCGGTTGACAAATTTGACAGGGTGGATGTCGCTGAATTGGCCTCATTTCTGCTCAGTAAAAGGGCATTTCTGTTGACACTCATTGAGAATCCCAATCTGCTTGAGCACGAACGCTTTTCAGACCTGCTGTTATCGGTATTTCACCTGACCGAAGAGCTTGAGTCCAGGCCTGCGTTCACTAATTTGCCTGACAGGGATACCGCTCATATCGACGAAGACATCAAACGGGTATACAGACACCTGGTAACGCAGTGGCTCGATTACATGCAGCATTTGAAATCCAACTATCCTTACCTCTACTCACACTATATACGGATACACCCTTTTCAGCTTCATCCTTCCGCCATAATTAAATAAGTCTGCAGACAAAAGACATAGGCTAACTCATTATGACAATATGTCCGGGTAAGTTTCTTATAGCCGCTCCGACCTATGAGAGCAAGAAGCGGACTGTAAAATATCCATACGCTGTAGATAATCAAAATTATCTTGACTAATCGATATACATATTGATAGTCTTATACACAAAAGAGGCGAGCGGCTATCGACTTTTAGCCGGCTTGCTTTGGTGCAATGAGGTCGGTGATAGTGCTCGTCCGTAGGAGAATTTCCAGTTAAATAAACGGGGGGTGGTATATGGAAGCAATTTGGCAATGGGGAATTAATCTGATCATAGTCATCCAGCAAGTCCACGGTCCCTTGCTCGATAGCATTTTTCGCGTTGTCACTTTTACCGGTGACGAGCAGTTCTATTTGCTCATCTTTCCTTTGATTCTCTGGTGTATCGACTACAGTTTTGGCGCAGTGCTGGCCATCTTCTTCCTGGTTTCAAACTCTATAAATGTCTTCCTGAAAGAGCTATTTCAGCATCCACGTCCTTTCGACTTCAATCCCGGCCTG
Organism: uncultured Dehalococcoidales bacterium; assembly: GCA_964554375.1. GTDB lineage: Bacteria > Chloroflexota > Dehalococcoidia > GIF9 > UBA5629 > CAIMUM01. The sequence goes on along the minus strand of CAZKOL010000019.1, from coordinate 19,244 downwards.
AAGCTTTCTGAGGCTGACGGCTACGGGATGCCGAGCGGGCATGCGCAATTGGCGGTCACGGTATGGGGCGCAATCGCCGTCAGAGTGCAGAAGATATGGTTCTGGATCTTAGCTACTATAATGGTCTTGTTGATCGGATTTTCACGTGTCTATCTTGGAGTACACTTTCCTACGGACGTTCTTGTCGGCTGGATTATCGGCTGTATATTGCTCTCTATTTATATTGTGGCCAGGTCTCCACTTGAGAAATGGCTGTCCGGACTTAATCTCTGGCTGCAGCTTCTGATGGCCGTAGTAGTACCGCTTTTGTTGCTTTTGTTTAGTCACAGTGCCGAGGCGCTAACCAGCGCCGGCACATTATTCGGGGCAGCCGTAGGCCTGGTATTTGCGCGACGCTATGTTTCATTCAGTGTACGCGGACCCTGGTGGCATCGTGTATTACGTTTTCTTATAGGTTTTATAATCTTATTGGCGATCTACCTTGGGCTCAAGGCGGCGTTCCCGCCTGGTGGGACTGTAGTGGGTGACATATTCCGTTTCCTGCGCTATTCGCTGGTTGGTGGTTGGTTGATCATTGGAGCTCCCTGGCTATTTCGGCTTATGCGACTGGCGCCAGCCGCCGATTGAAATAATTCATTATGCTTTGATCGAATGCTGTCTCTCAGGAGGTTATCATGTGGAAGGATGCTAAAGATTATATAAAGGCCATGCCGGCCTGGAAAAAGTTCCTCTGGTTTTCTGCGGTCGCGGCTGGAACCTTGCTGATGCTTGCCTTCCTTATATGGGCCTTTAGCCAGCACGGGACCATGGGTCTCTTTCAGGTCAGCGGCACCTACCGGATCGCTTTGAGCATACTTATCTGCTATACCGTTGCGCTACCGCTGCTGGCAGTTCTGGATGTTTATCTCGCGTCACGTAAACCGGCAGGGAAAATACGTCTGCCCTCAATATATATCTGGATCGTAGCTGTCATTGCCATTATTCTCTCCTCTGTTTTAATGGCATGGCTGATACCTCAATCTTCGCAACGTGTGGGTGACAAGGCGGTGCAATTGCTGATGGCGGACGGCGCCGGCAAATATGGCATCCCGAATTTAGCTGTGACATATTGGACCATCAATCCCACGCAAAATACGCTGAAGTGGGGAGAAGGGGATGCCAGCAATATCGTAAAAGAGGATAAACCTTCTCAGCAGCATGCGTTCATGCTGCGTGATCTCCAACCTGCTACCGCATACTGGTATAGCTTGAATGATGCTAATCCGGTTCAATTTGTCACCATGCCGGGAAAAATGAAGCCCCTACACTTTGCAGTGGGAAGCGATAGTCATTTCGGCGCCGCCACCGCCCGTAGCGACCTGTCGAACAAAATGCTGCAGCAGATCGCTAACCCCGCTCATGAATACCAGATGTTCTTCTTCATCGGTGATCTGGTTGAGCTGGGCTTTAGCGATGTGCAATGGAACGAAGCTATACAGGCGCTGTCGGCAACCACTTCTGCAATACCGTCGCGGATCGTTGTGGGCAACCATGATACGCTCTTCGGAGGAGTCAATTTATATGAAGATTATATGTACCCTCAGCCGATGGAGCTGCAAACCGGCTCGCGGCTCTGGCAGCGCATTGATGTGGACGACGTCCATTTCCTGATTCTTGATCTTGAATGGGGTACTGACAGCTATACACCTGAACAGGCCGCCTGGCTGGAGAAACAACTTTCAAGCATACCTGCCGCAGACTGGTGCATTGTTATGAGTCACTGCTATTATTACGTCTCCGGTGGTTACTGGGATTTGTGGCCCTGGTACGATGATAAGGATATGATCGACAAACTGGCGCCGTTGTTCGAAAAATATGATGTCGATCTCGTCTTCAGCGGACATAACCACTTGCTTGAACTGTTACAGAAAAACAACATCACATATGTTGTATGCGGCGCCTTCGGCGGTCTACCCGATCCCGAGCGGTCGTATGTTTCGCCGGCCAGCATCTGGTATATGGCAAACCAGCATGCCTTTGTGGACGTTACCGTGTCGCAGGACAATGCAACGCTGATATTTCGCGATCCTGATTACAAAGAAGTGAAATCCTTCACGGTATCACGCTGAAAGGCATGGTTGCCGGTGAGACGGGGTAAGTCTCAGATTGACATTTCCCCGTAAAACAGCAGCACCTTGTTTAAAATTCTGAAATAATGATGAGTCATAGACGTTCTATCCGGCTCAGAATAGAAGCTGAACTTAAAAGGCGCCTTGTGTAGTCCTGTCTCGGTGCTGTCACTATTTCATTCGACGCGCCCACTTCAATAATGCGGCCATCCAGCATTACAGCGAGTCTGTCGCTCACTTTTCTGGCGGCAGCTATATCGTGTGTGATATAAATCATGCTCAAGCCCCGATGCTCCTGAAGATTTAACAAGAGCTTCAGAATCTTGGCGCTGACACTGGCATCGAGGAAAGAAGTAGGCTCATCAGCTATTAGCAGATCAGGGTCCAAAGCCAGCGCTCGGGCTATGGCAACGCGTTGCATCTCGCCTCCACTCAGATGATGGGGGTATTTATTCAGAAAGTCATCGGTTCGCGGCAGCTCGACTTCTTCGATTGTCTGGATTGCTTTGCCTTTTCTGTATTCTTGGTCGCCTATCGATTGAATTTCCAACGGTTCCATAACTGACTCGAGGACAGACAGGCGATGACTAAGAGATTCGCCGGGGTTCTGAAATATCATTTGAACCCTCCTGTAGAAGTCTTTCCCCCGGCTCACTATTTGTTTACCCTCAAAATACAAAGAACCCCCGGATGGCTGATAAAGGCCGATAATCGTCTTGGCAAGGGTTGTTTTCCCTGAACCGCTTTGCCCGACCAGCGCAAGTATTTCTCCCGCTTCAATATGCAAACTCACCGAATCGACCGCTTTTAGCAAGTCGAATGATTTGGACAAATTAACAGTCGACAGAAGCGTGATAATGCCTCCACGGTGACAGGCGACTCCGCGGCCTTCTCCCAGGGCAAGCTGTGGCATTTCTCTGGAGCATATATCTATCGCCTGGGTACAGCGTGGATGGAACGGACAGCCGCTTACCGGCCGCGTCATTCTTCCCTTGATACCCTGAAGGTCCTTTACCGTGGTCATGTTGGGATAGGCGCGGACCAGTGCCCTGGTGTACGGATGTCTGGGACATCGTAGAACTTCCTGAGTCGGACCGGTTTCCACTATTTTACCGCCATAAAGCACGGCGATTCTGTCGGATAGCCGGCTGGCAGTATCAAAGTCATGGGTGATGACCAGCTGAGCCCGGTTCCTATCGATTTGTCTCAGCAAATCGCCTAGCTCTTCCCTGGTGGTAACATCAAGTGATGAAAGCGGTTCATCCAGGATAAGGAGACCCGGGTCATTGGATAGCGCCATCGCCAGGAGGACCCGCTGTTGCTCGCCGCCGCTGAGCTGGTGAGGGTAAGCAGAGAAACGATTTTGGGGCAGTCCGAAGTAGGACAGCAGTTCCCGGGCTTTTCTCCGGGCTTCATCTTTGCTTTTTAGCTTATGCTCAATTATCGGCTCGGAAACCTGATCCAGAACGGTATGTACCGGATTCAGCACGTTGTTCACGTTCTGGAAAACCATGGCGACGCGGTTCCACCTTATCCTCTGCATCTCCTTTTCAGATAGTGTTGTAATATCCTTTCCATCAAGATTTATGGTGCCCTCAACTTTGCCTTCGGTTAAACGCATGATACTCAGCCCCAGGGTAGTCTTTCCTGTTCCGGATTCGCCGATAATAGCCAGTGTTTCTCCGGTGGCCAGTGTCAGGTCTACACCATTGAGAACCGTATCATTACCATAATTTACGCGCACATCTCTTATCTCAAGCAACTGCTTCACCTCTCAGTCTGGGGTCCAGAACTGACTCAGTGGCATAGCTAATGAAAGTCAGCCCGATTATGGTTAAAGATAATGCCACCCCGGCAGGCACCAGCCACCATTGCCAGACATTCAGGTAGGTGAATCTCATAGCATCATGCATCATCGTGCCCCAACTTATCAGCATCGGGTCACCGATTCCGAGAAAAGCAAGCCCTGCCTCCACAAAAACAGCCCTTCTTACCCCGTAAATGAACTCTACCAGCAATATGGGCGTAAGCTCCGGCAGTATATGCCGCCGGGCAACATAGAAACGGCCGGCGCCAAATGTCAAGGAGGCTTTAACATGTCCTTTTTCCTTCAAAGCAAGCGCTTGTGCGCGTATTACGCGTGCACCGCCCTGCCAGCTCAATAATGATAGAAGAAATATTAGCACTAACACGTCAGGCCTGACGTATGCCGCTACCAGGATTACCGCTATCACCATAGGGATGACGATAAGAGCGTCGACTATTCTCATCACTATACGTCCGTAAAGCCCGCCGATGATGGCTGCCGACAATCCGAAAAAAATACTGAGAATAAGGCTCAGTGTGCCGACACCGAATCCGACGAGCAAAGATATCCTGGCGCCATAGAGCAGTTGGCTCCAGATATCCTGGCCGACATGGTTGGTGCCCAGCCAGTGACTCAACGAGGGAGAGACTAACGAGGCGGCAGTCTGCTGGGTGGGATCATAGCGGCTTAATACGGGGGCCAGAATAGCCACTGCGATCATCAATAATAAGATAGTCATACCTATCCGTCCGAGGCTGCTTTGTTTTAGCTCCTTCTTCAGGTCAATATGCATGAATCACCCTCGGGTCCAGCCGCGTATATAGAAGGTCGACCGCGAAGTTCGCCAGCAGGACTGAGATGGTTACTATCAGGAACACGCCCTGAATAATGGGATAGTCGCGGCAGAGCAGCGCCTGGTAGGTAAGTTGCCCTACTCCGGGATAGGCGAAGACCAGCTCAACAAAAAGAGCGCCGATAACCACTCTGCCCATCCAGATACCGGTCATGGTAACCACTGGCAGCATGGAATTCCTGCCGGCGTGCCGGTATTTTAACGCATTCTGAGACAATCCCTTGGCCCGGGCGGTGAGCATGAAAGGTGCTTTTAGCACAGAAATCATGGTGTTCCTGGTGAGAAGATAGCTACCAGCCAGATGGGCCAGGGTTAATGCGGCAACCGGGAGTGCCATATGTTTCAGCACGTCAAGTACCAGAGACAACCCTGACAGTCCGGAGTAAGGTGTCAGCGCACCGGCCAGGGGACAAATCCCCAGAATCACGCCGAAGATGATTAGAAGCACCATACCCAGGAAGAAATCGGGGAAGCCATTGAGGCTCATTAATCCGGTCAGCATAGTGCGGTCGGTCTTTGAACCGCGCCGCCAGCCTGATTCGATTCCCAGTATCATTCCCAGAAATGTGGAGATAAGCAGCGAGGAGCCAACAATAAGCAACGTCCAGGGCAGACTACTTAGAATTATCTTGAGCACCGGGGCATTGTAGTAGTACGAGTAGCCCATGTCCCCCTGAAACAGGGCAAGAAAGTAGGCGCCAAACTGTTCCCACAAGGGCTTCCCGAGAGCAAAACGTTCCACCAGTTGCGCCTTCAATTCCGGCGTCATGGCAATTAATGCTTCATCACCATAGATTGCCATTAGCGGGTCTCCGGGCATCATCCTGGGTAGAGCGAAATTTAACGCCAGTATGAATATAAGAGCTATGATATAGGTAACTAAATTCTGTCTTTTTAGCACTTTCCCCGGGCAATCTCCCGATGAATTTGCGTCATCCAATCGGCTACAGTTACATTTTCAGCTGCATAATAGCCGGGGTTAAATGGCTTAATGTCTATAATAGGACTACCATCAATGGCGTCCAGCCCTTGCACCTTAAGGACATTTCCTTTGCGTTCCAGCAACCGTACTACCATGGCGCAAACAGGATTGGGACGAGCCGGACTACAACTGGCATAAATCCCCACCAGCGGCAAGTCCTTTCTCCCCATAGGATGTACCCTGACTATTGAACGTCCACCCTCATCAACAAGATGCGCCCAGTAGAGCACAAGCAGGTGAGAAAAGTTTTCTATGCCATCAAGAATACCAGAGAGGCTGCTATCTATTACAAGCTCCGAAACCCGGGTTCGCCACTCTCGCTGCCCCTCCTTTGCCCGCCAATCTAGATCGCCGGACTTAGCAATCAGATTTGGCTGCTCCACCTCGTTTTTGACCACTCCTACAGGTTTTAGCAACATCTCAGGTAAATTCTGGATACCCTGCCCTTTTTCGGGTGATTCCACTTCTCCCTTTTCTTTTTTTGATAGTAGAGCATCTACTTCCCTCCTGATGGCTCTATATACTTTGTCCTCCATATCCTTCGAGGGCAGCACCTTTTCCTTCTGGATACCAAGAAGGGAGGTAAGCTCAACATAGCGGTCAACCGTCATTCCCTCCCTCGCGATTAGCTTGGCGCCACACTGGACACCGCAGGCATCAATCAGGATTCGTTTCTCTGATTTTCTCGTGATTTCATTAAGCTTCCACGGCACTATTACAGCAGGCAGACATCCTATCTTGACATCAGCCGGGTTTTCCTCCCATATCTTGATACAAGCTCTTGAGGCAGCGACGCCCGTTGCACATCCACCGTAGCAGGTAAAAACCAGAAGTCTATAAGGGACACTGGTTATCTCTGATTGTGCTTGCATGTCGTCTCCTTGCATTTTACAATTCACCTCCTTCACTTCTACTGCTTAACAAAAGCCATCCGGTTCAACGGAATAGGTACACCAATGCTGATACCATCCATTGTGTAATATAGCGGTACGTTGCCGTCGTGCGCCCAGTACGACCTGGGATAATACAGGGTCAGCGCAGGCATATCCTCGGCATAGATCTCCTGCATCTGTAAAATCATAGACTTTCTTTTTTGAACATCCATTTCGGAGAGTTGAGCAGTAAGCAGTTGGGTTAACCTGGTATTAGAGTTGTACCGGGCGCTGTTGAATCCCTCTCCCAGTATGCACCGCTGCAGGAAGGATGGCTCGTAAAGTCCGCCATGCCCGTATAAGGAAAGGTCAAATTCCCAGGCTCCGACCCTGGAGTCAACTGTTTTACCCTCCAATGTCTGGAAGTCAATCCTAATCCCGGCCTTATCCAGTTGCTGGACGATGAACTGCCCGAGGTCTTTGTAGTCGGCGGCAGCAATAAGGCTCAGCTTTAAAGGCTGGCCGTCCTTGACAAAATAGCCATTTTCCAGAGTGTAATCCAACCCGGTAATAAGTTGTTTAGCTTTTTCAAGATCGTATTTGTATTGAGGAGCATCCGGGTTATACCAGACACTGGTGGGCGGCGCCATCCCGGGATTTCCCGCCACAGCGTTGCCCCTGAAGACTATCTGCACCAGCGCATCACGGTCTATGGCGTAAGCCAGTGCCTGGCGGAACTCTTTGGAAGATAGAGGCTCTTTCTTATGGTTGATGGTCAGCTTGCCATTCCAGGATGGAGAGTCAGTGATGACAGTAAAGCCGGCGGCCTCGATATTTGCCACTACTTCTGCGGGGACACTGGAAGAATTGACCGAGCCTCCTTTCAGAGCTGCCGGCATCATCTGTTCACCTATCTTCACGAACTTGATCTCTTTCACGATTGGCTTGCCCAGGTAATAGCTGTCATTGGCCTTGTAAAGATAAGTACCCAACTCCTTATTGTAGTCGGCAAGCATGTAAGGTCCGGTCCCGATAACTGCCTCCGGAGATGTGAATTTTGCCGGATCGGTGACATTCTCCCATATATGTTTCGGCAATATCGGTTGGGAACCAGCTACATCCTGGAAGAATGGGGCGTAAGGCTTGCTGAGATACAGCTTTACTGTGTATTTGTCGAGCGCCTCGGTGGACTTGACGATGCTGCCGTCAACCCACTGGTAAGGATGTTCCCTGGCATAGTCATAGGTAAAAACCACATCATCGGCAGTGAAGTCAATGCCGTCATGCCACTTTACATTCTCCTGTAGAACAAATGTGTATGAATTGTCGTCTGCGTTATACTTCCACTCCTTACTGAGTTGAGGTACGAAACTGGTAGCGTTTTTCCAAACAAGCGTTTCGAAGATAAACTGCATTCTGGTGTAACCGGGTCCGCGTGAATAATGTGCGTAAGGCGATGGATAGCCCCAGTCGCCTGTTGAATCGGCGATGGTGTATGAATTTATTTGCTGTATAACTTGAGAGGCCGTTTGCGGGCTTTGGCAGGTCTGACTCGTATCGCACGCGGGTAATAATAATAATGAGACAACCAAAGCTACAGCTACCAGTATATGCATAAGGTTACCTGTTCCCGTCATGATAGTTCCATCCCTTATTCAATTTGCGATTGACTGTGGAATTTACATTGAGGAGTTTGATTCAGCCTGATAATCCATTAGCCGACGATCGACATCCCATCGCCGGCAAGCTGGTAATATGCCAGACCGGAGCAGGACAGGCAGAAATACTGGCCGTCTTTAAGCCGGGCGCGCGGCTCCATGGTGTTCTCTCCGCACACAGAGCATTTTACACTGGCGAAGATACGGGCATAAGCTGGCATATCTATTTTTAATCGGTTTATGCTGAAAAGCTCCTCATCGGGTATATCAAGCATTTTAAAAGAAATCTCTATCCATGTATGCCTGAGCTTCCTATCATCTTCCTTCGTACCCTGGCGTTCCTTCACCACCTTTCTGAAGAGAGCCATAGCTTCGGGCTCCCTTTCTTCCAGGGGAAGGCCGTCCGGCTTAGCAGCAATCCTCACCGCCTCTCCTGTCCTCCGTGCAAGGGTGACAGCCATTTTCCCATAATCCCGGTAGATAAGAGCATTATTGCCCAGACTGCAGCCGGTTACCATCTGAACGCCATCGGCAAAACAGCTATTCGTTTCCACGATGGCAATAACCTCCTCCATCCCAGTTGACTTAACCCCCAATTCATTAACTGCACGGGCAGCCGCCTTTACGCCCATAGCCGAACCCGGGCAATAATGACCGTGCAGCAAACCACAGAATCGCAGTAATTTTTGCAGGTCACCATCGGCTATACCCTTCTCAATTTCCTGTCGCGGGTTCTCCATACTTTTAGTGTTCAAGCTTCCTTCCTGTTATATTGAAATTAATGGTATCTGCAACTAGTCGCAGTTAAGAGGCGCAAAAATATATACGTTCCTCATTCGGACTGATTTGTACAACTTTCACAGAGTCCAGGCATAACTACATGCTTTAAGTCAGCAATAAACCCGTATTTTTTCGCAATCGTTTTCTTTAACGGCGCAATAAGGTATTCATCACAGTCTATAGTTCTGCCGCATTTATTGCATATCAAGTGGTGGTGATGCCCTTCTTCGGCGTGGTGATAGATAGTTCGACCCGGAGATTCACTTTTAAAAACGCACTGCTTTTTTTCCAGGAGGTCTAACGTGCGATAAATAGTCGACTTATTGACCCGGGGCAACTTTTTATGAACATGTGTAATTATTTCCTCAGCCGTGATGTGCTCGCTCTTGTCATGGATATAATCCAAGATAACCCTACGCGGTTTCGTAAGTCTGAGCCCTTTCTCCTTCAAGGTAACGTAACAACTCATGCTTATTGCACCCGGTGGCAATAATAGCGCATGGGGCTATACCTGTCAACAAGGGTTATAAATTCATGGTTCCAGTTTTGGGAATATCCTATTTTTTAACTCCAACCGATAAAACTGTTACTGTATCACGAGCTCTTCGTCCCCGCTGTAATCGCCGCAAGCCAGGATTGGTTCAGGACTCTTAAAAAACTTCGTTTCCATTAGCCATACTTACAGCACTGCTTCTGCTTTATCTTTTTGCGATATGGCGGCCTGGGCGGCTATGAGCTTGGCGATGGGCACCCTGAACGGGCTACAGCTTACGTATTCGACGTTGATTGCATGGAAAAATTTGATTGAGGTCGGCTCGCCGGCCTGCTCACCGCAGACGCCGATGGAGATGTCCTTCTTGGCGCGGCGCGCCCAGAAAATGGCGGTCTCCATCAGGCGGCCGACGCCCTTGATATCGATGATCTCAAAGGGATTATCTTCGAGTATGCCGATCTCGAGGTAGGTGGAGAGGAACTTCTTCTCTGCGTCTTCACGGCTGAAAGAATATACCGCCTGAGTAAGGTCATTGGTTCCGAACGAGAGAAAGTCCGCCACCTCGGCCAGCCGTCCTGCCCTCATGCAGGCGCGGACGGTCTCCATCATGGTCCCCACCTTCAGCGTGGAACCCTCGGTGCAGCTCTTCTTGATCATGATGAGTTCCTGCGATGTTATCACCTGTGGGATCATTATCGATACATCGGCCGGGGCCTCTTTCAAAGCCGCTTCCACGGCCTCGACCTGCATCCTGTATATCTCGGGATTGGTGACTGCCACGCGTACGCCCCTGTGGCCGAGCATGGGGTTTATCTCCTTGAGCTCAACTATCCGCTGTTTGGTCCTGGCATCGGTGGCATCCGTTTCGGAGGGGAGGAACTCGTGGAGCGGCAGATCGAGGAGCCTGATGATGATGGGCAGCCCTTTCAATTCCTTGAAGAGCGCCAGAAAATCCTCCTTCTGAAGCTTGCTCAGATGTTGCAGCGCTTTAGCCTTCTGCGCCGGGGTTTCGGCCAGGATGTATTCCCTGATAGCGGAAAGGCGCTCAGGGCCGTTGAATTGCCTCTCGGTACGGCAGAGCCCGATGCCTTCCGCGCCGAGATTAATGGCCTGCGCCACCATCTCCGGCGTATCCGCGTTGGCCCTGACCCCCAGCCGCTTGGCGCCGTCCAGCCAGGAGAGCAACTCCTTAAACTCCGCTATCATCGTCCCTTCTTCGAGGGGAAGCGTGCCCATATAAACCGTGCCCGCCGTGCCGTCGATAGTGATAGTGTCACCCTGACGGACGGTCTTACCTTTACATGTAAAGTGCTTTCCTTTGGGAACGATCTCAATATCTTCAGCCCCGCAGACACATGGCTTGCCCATGGCCCTGGTCACAATGGCCGCATGGGATGTCAGCCCACCCCTGGAAGTAAGCACGCCGTCGGCGGCCGCGATGCCCTGTATGTCGTCCGGGCTGGTCTCCGGCCTCACCAGTATGGAAGCGATGCTTTTCTTTGACAGCAGCATAGCGTCATCCACGGTAAAAACTACGCGCCCGCTAACGGCGCCGGGAGCTGCCGCCAAACCCCTGGTCAGAGGCTCATGTGACTGTGCTGATTTGATGTGCTTGTGCAGAAGCGCGCGCAGGTCGTCGGCTTTGATCCGAAGGATAGCCTCTTCAACGGTGATGATGTCCTCGTGCACCATATCCACGGCCGCTTTTACCGCGGCCTGCCCGCTTCTTTTGGCCGACCTGGTCTGCAGTATATACAGCTTCTCCGACTCTATGGTGAACTCAACGTCCTGCATGTCGCGGAAATGGGCTTCCAGCAGTGCGACTTTCTGATCCAGCTCGCGGTACATTTTCGGCATGATAGATTCGAGCTTGGCCACGGGGACGGGCGTTGTGGACCCGGACACTATGGCCTCCCCCTGTGCACGCTGGATGTACTCACCGAACAGCCCGTGCTCTCCCGTGCTGGGGTTGCGGCTGAATACCACGCCCGTGCCGGATTTGTCATCTTTATTGCCGAAGACCATGGACTGGACAACGGCTGCCGTGCCGATATCGGAAGGTATATTATTCAGGCGGCGGTATTCGATAGCGCGTATGTTATCCCAGGACTCGAAGATACGCCTGATGGCCGCCCGCATCTCGGACATACCGTTCACGTTCAGGACAGTGTCCATCATGCCTGGCATGGACACCGGCGCCGAAGAACGGACGGAAACCTGGAGCCCTTTGCCGAGCTTGGAGCGTGACTCCTTCTCCAGGGCGGCGACTGATTGGGCGATCTCCTTCTCCGATAAACGGCCTGTCTTCTTATACTCGTTATAGCCCTGGACGGAGACCACGAACCCGGGCGGCACCGGAAGGCCGAGCCTGGTCATGGTTACAAGATTGGCGCCCTTATTGCCCAGAAGGGTTTTATCCTCGCAGTTATCATGAAAAGAATAGATGTATCCCATGGTTTTCCACCTCCACTGATGAATATTATATATTATGTGGGCAGGCCCGGCTTCCCGCCAGGCCGTCACGTACCTATCACAGGCAAGGAAGTTATCAATCCCCGGTATTAGATTGACAGACAGCGGGGACGTTGTTAGTATTAATGATCACTTATCAGTTATAACTACGATGACGAGACGACCGGCGCCTGGGCGGCAAAGTGAAATACTTGCTGTGGCGCATGATCTGTTCAGCCGGCAGGGCTACGCCCGAACAAGTATGGCGCAGATAGCAGCGCAATCAGGCGTTGCGCACGGGACGGTATACCTTTATTTCGATTCCAAGTTGTCGATTGCAGATGCTCTTGTTGAGAATTATGCCAGTGGTATAACTGACATTTTAGCCAAGTCGCTATCGGGTTCTTTAGGGCCTGAACAGATCAGAATCTGCGTACACAACGTGCTGGTATATGCTTCAAAGAATTCCGACATTGTACGCTTGCTGGATATCCGCACAAACCTCGGCCTGGAAAATGTCCGTCCTCATGCCGAAAAGCGAATGCAGAGATTATTACGTGCTACCATAAGGGAAGGTATCCGAAGAGGGAGACTCAGGGAATATGATACTTTGGCGGCTGCGGAGCTGGTCAGTGGGCTGGTCGAGTGGATAACCAGGGTCTGTTTCATCTGGCTGAAATGCGATACGTCCCGCTTTGAGGAGACGGCAATTCAAATGCTGGAGCACGCACTGATAAAATCGTAGTCCCGAGACATCATACGCACGTGATCCAGTTCATCCGCGCCTGTTAATGCAGTTGAAGCAGATGAAGTTCAGTTCGCTGTGCAGCATGACTATTTTCTGGATATGACCAGGTCTTCATCCGGTTTTCTTTGTTCATCTTCGCCGTAGAGCATTTGAAATATATCTGCCAGGTCCTTTTTTTGCCTGTCAATTTCATCTTGCTTCAATCCGAATTCCTCCGGCGCCAGGTACATCAGCAATTTGCTGTCGAGCTTCGGCCTGGTCGGATCGTGTGCTTCCCAGTCGGCGTTCCATATTCTTTCTACGACGTTTTTTCTCGATAGCACGAGAGGCACAAGTTCCAGATCTTCTGTTGTTACTTGCCCGTCGTTTGTATTCAGTTTTGTAGGCACCGGAAATATGTGATTCCCGAAATTGCCGGACGCGTCGGGTATCATGCCCATGCCGAATTTGCTGTACAACTTCGCCAGGCTGGGAACGGCATAAGCAAATGCGTAATTAATGGGGTTTACGCCGCCTATCTCATTTTTCGTAATCTGCGTGGCGTTCTTCCATATAAGCAAACTGACCGGGTCATATGTCGTATCAACATTCTTTTTATTGGCCAGCCTGAAAAACCTGCCGAACTCCGCAATGTTTTCTGATGGAATGCCGGAATTTTCTATGTAATGAGTTATATTGAAGCCGGCTCTGCTCTGAATCATTTTATCGGGATACCTGTTTTCCATGGGCAATCCGATCTCCTCTTGATAGGGAACTATCCTCATACCGCAGAAAATTTCATCCTTTTCATTTAAAGCAACTAAATGAAGGGAGATCGGGTCAAAAACGTCATATACCATTTTTTTTTCGATATCCAAATGTATTCCGCTATCGGCGATATACTTGTCTTCCTTGGCATACAGCTTAAATCTCGCTCTATATATCGCATCCGCTGCGCTGCTCCTGCCATCGGTTAGATAGAACCTCACAGACCCGACCTCATCCACTTTCATAAAGATGTTATTTTCAGATTTCATCAATATTACCTATCCCGATATTTCATATTACGGTTGTCTAACAAGCGATTATCGCTCCATCATAATTTGTAAGTACGATGATATCTGTTGATCAGACCTGTGTCAATGGCTTATGTTCTAGCGTATGCGATGGTAACCGGCCAATTTCATTCGTTGGGCGGTACGTTATCCGTCGATTTAGCTTGATTTCATCATGCGGAGAACGCTGGCGGCAGCCTTCAACATCCTGCTGATATCTTCACGTGTATGTGCCATGGATACGGAAGGTGCGCCTGTGGGGCTCATGAAAATTCCGTGGCCGATCATGCCTATGTAGAAGTTGAGCAGCTTGAGCAGGTCTTCACCATAGAAGTCACGTGAGTTACGAGGGGCTTTATCGCCGAAGTGTGGCCAGAAGCCGCGCCAGAGGCCCATTACATCGCCCGTCACCCTGCACGGAACCCCCGCGTCGTCGAACACCTTCTGCAGACCATGCCCGGCCAGCGAGGCAATCTCCTGCACGTGTTTATAGTAGGCCCCCTTCTCCAGTTCCTGCAGCAGGGCCAGCCCCGCAGCTATACTCAGCGAGTGGCCGGAAGTCGAACCTGCCACGCATACTTTGTCCTGCATTCTCTCCATCAGTATGAGGTTCATTATATCCCGTCTTCCTCCCAGGACTCCCAGCGGGTAGCCTCCTCCCACGGGCTTGGCTAACACAGTGAGGTCGGCTGTGACACCGTAGAGTTCCTGTGCCCCTCCAGGCACCAACCGCAGGCCGGTGATCACTTCATCGAATATCATCAACACTCCGTGTTTGCTTGCCGCATCACGGATGGCATGCAGATAGCTTTTATCGACGGGGATCATTCCACCATGTACCAGCGCCGGCTCCACTATAATGGCAGCGAGATCGGAGGCGTTCTTCTCGATGATATCAACAGCAGCACTGGCATCGTTGAAGGGCAGGATCACGATCTGCTCCAACATCTGCCCGGGGATGGAAGTATGCCAGGGGGTGGCACACGGTCTGTCCTGCGGTCCGCACGCCTGCCCTACAGGCTCGATGGAGACCAGCATCTCCTGGGCCTGGCCGTGATAGCCTCCTTCAAACTTGGCGATTTTATTGCGCCCGGTGAATTTTCGCGCCAGGCGGAAAGCCGCCTGGTTTGCCTCCGAGCCGCTCGGCAGGAAACGTATCATTTCCATGCCCGGCATATGCTTGCGCAGGAGGGAGGCAAACTTGATTTCATTGTCGTAAGCCACAGAAGCAGGAATACCGCTTTTCAGAGCTGCTTCGACCGCCTCCAATATCGCAGGCGCCCTGTGACCGAGCAGTACTGTGCCCGCGCCACAGAAGAAGTCGACGTATTCGTTGTCGTCAACATCGTAGAGCTTTGAATCCTGCGCACGCTCCATGTACACCGGGTAAGGCCAGTAGCATTGCATGTCACCACCCCCTCCGTCGGGCAGGACCTGGCGGCCTGCTTCCCAGAGGGTGCGCGATTTGCTCGTGCGTGACAGGAAAAGATCCAGTATCTGTTTGTTAAATATATCCATTTCAGCCATCCAGCGGATTAGATTTCCTCGACATGCTTGAGCTTGTCTTCTATGGCGATTCCTTTTCGGGAGAGCTGCCACTTGCGGAAGTAATAATAGACAAAGCCGGTCACCACCAGCAAGATCAGGGCCAGGGCCGGCTGCCAACCTGAGGCCGGGTCAGTCATGTAACCGGAGATGAAGCCCCAGAGGATGAGCACTCCGAAGAGGATGGCTCCGCCCAATGTGAAAAAAGGCTGCCAGAAGCCTTTGAGTTTGAATGGCGCCTGC
The DNA here is from genome assembly GCA_964554375.1 of uncultured Dehalococcoidales bacterium. Taxonomy (GTDB): domain Bacteria; phylum Chloroflexota; class Dehalococcoidia; order GIF9; family UBA5629; genus CAIMUM01. The sequence continues at coordinate 3,670 of CAZKOL010000019.1, read as the reverse complement.
GCGTACCTATCGGGCATTTTCCTGGGCAGAAGATACATGGCGATACAGGCAAAAAGGGCAAGCAGCATAAAGGCGTAGGATACAGAGGTCGCACAATAAGTTATGAAATTTTCCCCGAAGACCACAGCCAGCACAAGTCCAAGTACAGAAACGATCCCGAGTGTGACAACTGCCGCTCTGGGCACTCCGTTGCGTTTGTTGATATTGCCCAGTCTCGTCGGTAGTATGCCGTCCTTGCCCAGCGCCAGCACGTCCCTCGATAAAAAAGCCAGACTTCCGCTGATAGTAGTGGCGGCGGCGAACAGGGCCCCGATTCCCATCAGCCAGAGCGCTACACCCGCAGGCATAAATTTGCCGGCCGCGGTGACAATAGCGGTGGCGCCTTTGATTTTGCCCAACTCCTGCCAGGGCAGGAGGCCGGTCAGAGCGTAGGTTATCAATATATAAACCGCAACCATAATTGTCAGCGAGATGGCCAGGATTATGGGTATACTGCGCCGGGGGTTTTTGGTCTCGCCACCCAGCTCTGTCGCCCCGTTTAGACCGGTATACATCACATAGGCCGGTATCATGGCAGCCAACACTGCGCTGAAGCCCAGGGGGAACAGGGGTGTTTGGTAAGAGGGATTGGCATTTAAAGAACCTCCGACACCGAAGATAATCAAGGCAATGATCATAATGCCGGCCATGATGCTCTGGACCCATAGCATCCACTTGATCTCAAACATATTCAGCACGGTGAAGAACATGATGGTCAATGCGGCTACAACCAGCAGCATTGCATCGCCGCCCAGCGGGAATAGCTTGTCCAAGTATAAAGCGAAGCCGAAAGCCATCAGCGGCATGGCGAAGGCGAAGATGCCGAGGATAGCCGACCAGACCACCATCATGGCCACGGATGGAGATAACAGACGGCTGATGGAAATGTAGCCTGCGCCGGTAATGGGAAAGGCGGCGCCCAGTTGCGAGAATACCACAGCCACGAAGAGGGCAGGTATTGCTCCGATCGCATAGGAAATCCATAATCCCGGGCCCGTCTGCCCGGCTAAAGGCCCGATAAGTATGAAAGCCGATGCGCCGATAACCGAGCCCACGATGAGCAGCACCCCGTGCAGGATAGTGATCTCACGCTTCAACTTACCCTGTTCCATGTTTCACATAACCTCCTACCATAATTATTCTACCATGATTATTTAACCTTCTCACCGGTTATAGATGCTGAAAGCTGTCTCAAAAGCAGCCAAGCTTTTCTTTATGTCCTTTTTTTTCATGATGCCGGAGATGCATCCGAGTCCCGGCAGCGCCACCACTCCGGGATTGCCGAGCAGCAGAGCCAGCCTGATCATAAGGTCGAACTCGAGGACCTCAAGCGCCTGGCTCATATCGAATTTCCCGGTCAACCCGAAATGCAGGAAACTATAGGTAGCGTGTGCCTGTATGTTCATCTTGAGCCTGGCAGCGATATCGTTTATACCTCGGGCCAGCTCGGCTGCACTGTCGATCGAACTGCGGATATAATCGCCGGTTTCCAATTCCTCGATGAAGGCAATGCCGGCTGCCATGGCCATGGGATGTGCGCAGAATGAACCCATCGGGAAGAGCGGGCCGAAATGCGCTGCCCTCGGATCCAGTGCGCCCACCACCGACATTACGTCGTCGCGTCCGCCGACTGCGCCGATGGGCAGGCCGCCGCCTGCGGCTTTCCCCAGGCAGGTCAGGTCGGGCGTTATACCGAGCACCTGTTGTGCGCCGCCGATGGAGACTTTAAAACACGTGGCGACTTCGTCAAATACGAGTAAGACGTTGTGTTTTGCGGTCAGCTCTCTGAGCGATTTCTGGAAGCCTTCGACCAGAGGCGAGCCGCCGCTGGCAGCGCCCAGCGGCTCCAGCACCACAGCTGCCACCTGGTCCCGGTTGTCCTGCAACGCTTTTGCCACCATGCCGATATCATTGGGCGGTAGCGTGATCAGGTTGTCCCAGTGGTTAGCGGGTACACCCAGCGTAAAGAAAGCGCCTGAGCCCGCAGCCAGGGCGTCGTAAGAAAGGACGCTGTTCCAGCCGTGGTGATGGCCGGCGAACTTGATGATCTTGGTTTTCGATGTGAAGGCTCGGGCTATCTGGCAGGCCAGCTCGGTGGCTTCTGTGCCGGAGTTGACGACCTTGATCTTCTGAATGGAGGGGTAATGCTGCATAACCTTCCGCGCCCACCTGGTGGCCAACTCCTCGCACATGGCCAGGTGGGAGCCATATTTATCCAGTACGCCGATTATGGCCTTACGTATTGCCGGCGACCTGTGGCCCAGATATGAGATGCCCTGGTCGTTGAACAGGTCTACGTATTCGTTGCCGTCTACGTCGTAGAGACGGGAACCCCGGGCCCTGTCGATAAATAGTGGATACGGCCTGTGCCAGATCGTGTAGGTGGCAGCGCCCATGGGCACGATGCACTCGCGGGATTCCTCGTTCAGCTTCCTGGAGCGGGGTGTTTTCTTCTCGTACGCAGCTACAACCTCCATGTATTTTTCATCGCTCAGTGTTGGAATATTCATCGCTAGCCTCCCTGTGCCCTGCGATTACGATCGATGGATACTTGATTGACAGACGATGTACTTAAAAAGCTGCTTTACAAAAACTATTATTTTTGTGTATTTTATCACGTGCGGATCTGAAAAGTCGAGCTAATTAAAATGGTTGATTTGCAGTACGGTACAGGCTGTTGCGCCATATGGCCGGATGTCACCAGGTTCTCGAGTGTGGCTGGAGGTTATGGGCGGGTATTGACACAGGAGTCGAATGCGAGTAATTTTATGACAATGCGTAAATGGGGTGAAGTTGGTTCGTTATGAGGTAACACGGGAGATGCCAGATAGAGATACGGAGGGCAGGCGCAATATCGCCATGGGCAGCCTTATGGCCGGTATGGCGCTGATCAGCACGGGGACGACCCTGGGGCACGCCCTGGCCTATCCGCTGTCTGACCGGGGCATATCGCACGGCCTGTCCCTGGCCATCGTGCTGCCATACTTAATGAAGATCAACCGCTTCGATGCGGGCCACGCCGATGAACTGAAGTCCTTCCGTCAAAAGTACTGCGTTATACCCGAAGTCCGCTGGGATATAATGGAGATGGCCGCGGAGGTTGCCGCAGATGAAAGGCGCCTGTCAAACAATGCCCGTGAGGTTACATTGCAGGAGATCGCCGCTGTATATGAGGCGATAAGGGACGAAAAACGTAATGCCTGACGGCCGCTCCGGCCCGGGGAACGTCGAATTATAAGGAAGGTCATGCTTATGGAAATCTACGACTTATTGAAGAAGACGCTGACGGAATTAGTTCAGGACAATTACCTGGAATCGGAGGATGTCGTTATTAGAGCGAGACCCCTTACCCCTGACGAGGCCATTGGAAATCCTGAAGACAGGGACTATCCTCTGATTGCCGGCCGTGAGCGGATGATACAAGCCGAATTCAGGCATACCATTGGACAGGCTTATACGGATATGTATGGTGACTATACCGGCAAATTAATTGACATTGCTCAAATGGAATTAAAAAACAATTTCCGCCGGGCTATTTTCATATCCAGTTTAAATGCTTTAATGCGGTATCTTGATCTGATTGATAAAACCATACACTGCAAAGATAATGAACCCAGGGAATGCGGCATAG
>CAZKOL010000018.1:0-34260 GCA_964554375.1 uncultured Dehalococcoidales bacterium | reverse complement strand
TTCAAGTTTTCGTCCTCCTCGTTCGAAGCGTTAAATTTAAGCTATACCTTACCCAACGCCTTCAATATCCTGGCCGGGGTAATGGGCATTTCGTCTATCCAGACGCCGATGGCGTTGTAAACCGCGGGCGCCAGCAGGCCGGGAACCACTGTTCCGACATCCTCGCCGATGCCGATCAATCCATAGGGGCCATATCCCATGCCCGTCTCCACCAGTATCGTGGAGATAGGTCCTGTATCCATCGTAGTGGCGATCTTATAATCGAGCAGGTTCCCGTTCAGCATCACGCCGGTGACAGGGTCGTGTACCACCTCCTCGAACTTGGCCCTGCTCACCCCCATGATGCTTCCGCCGTACTGCTGGCCCTCGCAACTCATAGGATTTATGGCCTTGCCCACGTCGTTGACATTTACCACCCTGGTAACGAATACCTCGCCGGTCTCGGTATCCACCTCGACCTCCATGAAATGGGCCTGCCGGCAGAAACGCGACCGCGGGTTGACCGGATTGTACGCTCCGTATTGAACATGGTAGCCTGAAGCAAAAAGCGGCTCGGACCAGCCGACCCGTGTCCCCAGGAACTCGTCCGTGGCAAATGGCCCACTCTCGCCGGCCAGCCTTACGAAGTCAGCCATGCTCATCTGCCGATTGGGATCGGACTTGACGAAAATCATGCTATTTTCAATGTCCAACTCCTCGGGTTTAGTGTTGGGAAAAGCCGGCTGGAAACTCCCCCTCTGCGTCGGCGAGGAAGGGCTGGTGGCAGACTCAAGTATCTTTTGCTTCAGTATCCTGGCCGCGTGGCGCACCGCCCAGCCATTGATAGACATATTTGTTGAGGAATCAGGCGTCATCCTGTAAAAGCCGCGGTAAACCTGCGCGTTGTAATTGACGTCCTCAAGGCGAAAGCCAAGCTCATCGGCTGCGATCTGGCAATAGGTGGCCTCCGCGTCAACGCCATTGTCCGCGCCCATGGCCATCAGTGTAGCTGTGGCGTCCGTCCTCTCGATACGTATGGCGAATTCGCCGCTGCCACTGGAGTCATCCCACTCGTGAGCCCAGCTGAACCCTACTCCATGCATGCGGCCGTTGGGCAGCTTCCTGGCGCCCGGCTTATGCCAGGATTCGTCCCATTTGAACTCGGCCTTGCCCTTCGCGATGCATTCCCTGAGACTGTCACGCACGGGAAAACCGCGCTTCTCCTTCTCTTCCCTGGCCCATTCCATGTCATGGCCCATGCATCCATCATTCTTAAGCGCCAATTCCGTGGGATCCATACCCAACTCAGTAGCCACGTGATCGAATATCATGGTCTGCGCAAGCACCGGCGGGAGCATCTCGCATCGCGTGGGAACTGTGTGCCCCCTATTGACCCAGACTGATTTGCTATGACCGTGAACGTGCTGGACCTTTGTATTATCATGTATGTGCAGAGCAGGGCTGAAAACCGGCCAGATAGCATTGACATGATAGAGTGTGGCATCCACGGCAGTAATCGTGCCGTCGTTTTTAACCCCCACCTTAACTATATAGGTCCCCTCATCCATAGAGCCGCCGAAGAAATCCTCACGCCGCGTGAAGATATATTTGACCGGACGGCCCACCCTCTTCGACACAGCGGCGGCGCACCACAGCGGGCCCAGATTCCAGTCTATCTGGCACCAGCCGCCAAAGCTGGCCCCCTGATATGGTGAATGTACCTCGATCTTGCTCATGGGAATGCCGCCGAACCATTCGGACATGCGGCTCTTGGGCAGGTGAACACGCTGGTGTTTGAGCCAGACCTCGGCGCTGTCACCGTTCCATCTCCAGACACCGCAGGGCCGCTCGGGGCCCACCCAGGTATTGCCGGTACGTCTAAAGCTGAACTCCACCACTTTGTCTGCTTCTGCGAATCCCTTCTTAACGTCGCCGTGCGTCAGTTCGTCGTAAGCTCCGCGGTTCCAGTGGTTCCCGTCGATATAGCGTTCGGGGAAGCTGAGGGGCGCCGAGGGGTCGCTGGCCGCCACGGGGTCCAGGTTGAAGGGCCGTTCCTCCCAGTCGATCTCGATCAGGGAAAGCGCCTCCTCTGCTATGTCCTCGGTCTCAGCCACCACTGCGGCGCCGACCAGTTCTCCTTCCATGTGTGCTGAGTCGGAAAGCGGCCTGTCCAGTCCGAAGAACCCGGCCGTCTTGCCAATGATCTCAGCTTTCTGAACCTCGGGGTCGTCGTAGCGCAATATATACCGTACGCCCGGCAGCTTCTCGGCCTTGCTGGTATCCATCCGCAGTATTCTGGCATTCGGGTATTGTGACATGAGAAGGCGCATATACAGCATGCCCGGGAGCTGGATATCCATGGTGTAATCGGCATGCCCCGATGCCTTGGCCAGGCCGTCAATCCTGCGCGGGCCTTTTTGACCTATGTACTTGTATTCCTTGAGCGGGTACTCGTCCGCCTTGAGATTGTCGAACATCCCCAGCATGCGTGCCGTCTGCTCTTGCGAGTTCATGCTCATCTAATACCCTCCTTCGATATAGCTAATTCACCGCCCAGGTAGCTGCGCAGAAAGTGCGACTGGTCTACCCTGTCTATAAACTCATTGTAGAAATATTTCAGTGAGTCCAGCACGGGCACGGCCGCCGCCTGGCCCAGTCCGCAGAGCGATGCTGCCGCCATCACCCTGGCCAGCTCCTCCAGCGTGCTTATATCCCTCTCCCTGCCGTCCCCCTGCTGTAAGCGTCCCAGTATCTCGAGCATCACCTCGGTCCCCTCGCGGCAGGGCGTGCATTTTCCGCACGACTCCTCGCTGAGGAAGCGCATGTCGTTGTATACGATGTCGATGATGTCCCGCGTCGAATTAAAGACCACCACTGCGCCCGACCCCAGGAAGGTCTCGTTTGACAGCGGCGTATCGATCATGTACCCGGGTATGATATTGCCCGTGGCGCCGCCTATCTGCACCGCCTTTACGTCGGTGGCCCCGGCCTGTCCGACGACCAGCTCCTTGAGAGGGCTGCCCATCTCCATCTCGTAGACCCCGGGCCTGGCAATGTCGCCGCTGACGCTGAAGACCTTGGTGCCCCTGCTCCTACCCGTTCCCATGGCGCTGAACCAGCCGGCGCCTTTATCGATGATGTGGGGGATATTCATCAGGGTCTCGACGTTATTGATGATAGTCGGCATGTTCCACAGCCCGCGCTGCGGAGGGTAAGGCGGCTTGTAGCGCGATTCACCCCTCTGCCCCTCTATGGAATTCATGAGGGCCGACTCCTCGCCGCACACGTACGCGCCGGCTCCCTCGAACACCTGTATGTCCATCTCCTTCAAATAGCCTTTGGACCTGACCTGCTGGATAGCGGAGACGAGCAGGCTGTTGAGCGAATGGTACTCGCTTCTGAGATAGATATAGGCCTGCCGGGCGCCGATTGCCAGTCCTGCAATGCAAATCCCCTCGATCAGCCCGAAGGGGTCATGAGAGAGGATGTATTTGTCCTTGAATGCGCCGACCTCACCCTCGTCGGCGTTGCAGATAAGATACTTCTGCCGGCCCTTGGCCTTCATGGCCAGCTCCCACTTGAGCCCGCAGTTGAAACCGGCCCCGCCGCGGCCCGTCAGCCCAGATTTTTTAATCTCCGCGACAATGGCCTTCGGCTTCATCCTGCGCGCTTTCTCAAAAGCCCTGAAGCCTCCACCCTTGAGATAAGACTCGATATCCTGCGGATCGACAACCCCGCAATTGCCCAGTACAATGCGTTTTTCCTCCACTTACATCCTCCTGTCAATAGGATTTCAATATGCCGGCAATGCCCTCGGCCGTCAGGTTCCCGTACAGTTTATCGTTTATCAGCATGGCCGGGGCCTGGTCGCAGGCCCCGATGCAGCCTACCAGCTCCAGCGTGAACTTGCCGTCGGGTGTGGTCTGGCCGGGGCCTATCCCGATCTCCCGCCTGATGCCATCCACCACCGCGGAGGCCTGCTTCATCTCGCATGGCAGGCAATTGCATACCTTGATCACGTTCTTGCCCACCACAGCTACGGGCAGATATGCATAAAACGAGGCCACTCCATAAACTGAATTAAGAGGAAGGTCCACCTGCCCCGCCACCCCCGCCATGGTCTCCCTGGAAAGGTATCCCTTCTGCTCTACCTCAGATTTAAGCTTCGGCAGCAGCCCGGCGCCGGATTCACTGCCAGGGGTTGTCTTTTTCTCATCACTCATCTCTGCATGCCCCCTTCTATATTCAGACTTTGACCGGCCTGCTCAGCGCCCCCGTGGGGCAGTGCTCGATGCAAACCAGGCAATCCCGGCAGGCTTCTGTCGTCAGCTCCTCGTCGAAGCCGCTGACCACCTTTGACCTGAACCCGCGGTAGCCTATGCTCAGCACGTTTTTATGTGCAATCTCCCGGCAGGCCTTGACACATTTACGGCAGAGTACGCACTTGGAAAGATCCCTCTTAACGTACGGATTTGATTCCTCGGCAGGGTAAAAACGCGGACTTCTGACATTGAAACGCGGGGCGCCGACCTCGTAATCCGAGGCCAGGTTGTGCAACTTGCAGTTTTCCGCGTTGGAATCGTTCACGCAGTCACCGGTATGGCCCGTCAGCATCAGCTCCACGATGACCTTGCGAGCAGCCACCACCCTGGGCGTATGGGTAAAAACCAGCATGCCCTCGGAGACAGGTGTGTGGCAGGCCCCCATCAGCGTTTTCGAGCCCTGCACCTCCACCACGCAGACACGGCAAACCCCCGTGGGGATCAGCCCCTTGATATGGCAGAACGTGGGGATGGTGATGCCGCAAGCCTCCGCCGCCTCAAGTATGGTGGAGCCTTCCCGAACCTTGACCTTTTTCCCGTCTATGACTACATTGATGTTACCCATCTACTTACCTCAAAATTTGATTTAACTAACCCTTCAGCCGCCACGTACATTTTTTAAACCTGTATAGTATATCCTGATATATTCAATCTCTCAACTGCTGTCACTAGTGCACATACCACAACCGTATACCCAGAACTTTACCCGGTCTGAGAATGATATCGAAAGCTCGAGCAAGTCAACTATGCTCAACGTGGATAGGGCGCCATTATAGTAAGCGCATTTGTTAAGTGAACCCGGCGTTTTTAAAACTATGTAGACTAGTAACATTTAATTGCAGCGCTTTCATCCCATTCTCCCACCTCTATGGATACGAATACTGACCACCGGTCAGTTAAATACTGCGTGGCCTTTTTAACGTTATAATCGAATCTCCGCGACCGGCAATCCTGAGAACAGGATTATTCCGGCAATGGTAATCGCGATTATGCAGCGTTGAGATCTTTGCAAAAGATAAAGCGGTTGCCGCCGGACTTCTTGGCCTGGTACATGGTTTCATCTGCTTTTTTCATCAGGATATCCAGATCCTGCCCGTCTTCTGGGCAAACGGCGATGCCCATACTGGGTGATAGCTGGAACTGGTACCCTTCATCCGTGAATGGCTCCTTAAAGGCATCCAGGATTTTATTCGCTATGGCGGTCGTATCATGGTCGTGGTTGGTTTCCAGCGTCATGAGGATGAATTCATCCCCGCCTATGCGCGCAACTGTATCGCTGGACCGTAAAATCGCTGTTAAGCGCTTCCCCACCGCTATCAACACGCGGTCGCCGGCGGCGTGTCCATATCCATCGTTGATTGGTTTAAAATTATCAAGATCCAGGGACATCATCGCCAGCCGGTGTTTGTTGCGTTGCGCCAGCGCTACGGCCTGGGAAAAGCGGTCGATCAGTAGCACCCTGTTGGGAAGCCCGGTCAGGAAGTCATGAGTGGCCATTTTCTCCAGTGCCTGTTCGAGTTGCCTGCGCTCTGAAATATCACGTGTAACGCCCAGCAGGCCATAGAACCGGCCGTCTTTATCCCTTAAAATTGTAATCGATGATTCGGCCCATAAAGTGCTCCCATCCTTGCGATACATCTCCATTTCCTGGGTAAAGGAGCTTAGAGCCGCCGCTTGCCCCGAAGACTCTGCTGAAGATTCTGCCTCAAGTTTTTCTGCCAGGGCTTCGATACAGGTAGGGGTTAACACCCGGGTGATGTTTAAGGCCATGGCTTCGTCAGGCATATAGCCACGCTGATGTATCACTGAAGGGCTGATGAATGTATAGCGCAGCTTGCTGTCCATAGCCCAGATGACATCGCTGGTCTTATCGGCGATGAAGCGGTAGCGCTGCTCGCTATTTTGCAGCGCCTCCCTGTATTTGATACGGGTAATGGCGCTGCCCATCTCGGCAGCTATCATTTCAAGCGAGCTGCGGGCGACCTCGGATACACGGTCAAGGCTCCTCGAGGCTACGATCAGGCAGGCCACCACTTTCTCCTCATGCTTGATGGGAACCACCGCCATCACATGCAGGTCCTGCAAACTGAACTGCTGGTCAAAGGGCGGTGCTAATTCACTGTAGCTTAAATATAATGGCTTTCCTTTGAGGATAAGGCGGGTGTTGGGGGTATCCGGGCCAAACCGTGAGTATTTTTTCTCCATTTCAGCAGTGAAGCCCTGGCGCTCGAACAATCTCAGGCCGCCGGTTCTTTCATCCATCATGTAGATAACTCCGCTCTCCATGCTCGATATGCGGATGGCTGCATCCAGGCAAATTGTCAATGCCTGCTTCAGTGTCATTAGTGAGTTCAAAGCGATGGCCAGGTCGCGGCGGATGATGGACCTCTTCTCGGCAAGCTTGCGCTCGGTAATATCGCGCCCGATGCCCTGGACAGCGTAGGGCTGTCCATCCCGGTAGATCACCGACTCCTTGGTTTCTACATATTTAAGGCGCCCGTCTTTACACTTCACCTTATACTCCGTCGGGCTTAGCTGCGTCCCGGTCTCTCTCAACTCCTTGAGCGTTTCCAGGGTCTGCGGGAACTGGTCAGGGCTGAGCACTGAGGCTATGTTTAGCGAGGATATGTCATCCTCAGTATAACCGAGCAATCTTAAGCCGGCGGGATTGACATCGAGGAAATTCCCCTTCATGTCCCGTATGTACACCAGGTCCATTGAGCGGTCGAACAATGCCCGGTAGCGTTCCTCGCTTTCTTTGAGGGCGGCCTCAGCTTTTTTGCGAAGCGTGATATCCCGGGAAACATTGGCCAGGAACAGCGGTCCGCCTGTCCTGGGGTCTTTGACGGTGAAGGTGTTGGCGTATACATCAGTAATCTGGCCGGTCTTTAAGTTAATATATTGTAGCTCTCCCTCCCACGCGCCTCCTTTTATCAGCGCCGACAATAATTCAGTGTTAACCATATGTTTGAAGTTCTCCGGGATTACCTCCAGAATATTGAATTTTTCAATTTCTTCGGGATCGATTCCCAGTATGCGGGAACCGACGCTATTCAGGTAGGTCATCTTGCCATCGATGGTCGCCATATTGATCAATTCATCGGAATGCCAGGCCACTGCCGCCAGCTTCTGCAATTCCTCTTCAAGTTTAGTTCGTTCCGTGACATCGCGGACGATCGACCTGAAACCTATCGGCTCTCCCCGCTCGTTTCTACGCAGATCGACCGATGATTCAACTATCATCGTGCTGCCGTCCTTGCGATAGATACCGTGCGCTAAGCCCCGGTTGGGAATGCCGCTGGTAAAACAACGGTTGAATGTGACGAACAGCTTATTAATATCCTCTTCCGGGACGAACTGACTGTAGTCCCTGCCCACCATTTCATCGCTGGTGTAACCGAGGTTGATGCAGACCGAATTGTTGACGAAGGTGAATTTCCCGGCAAGGTCCACCTCGTAATACGAGTCGTACATCTGCTCAAGGATGTTTCTGTAGCGCTCCTCCGAGCGGGAAAGATCCTCCTCCAACTGCTTCCGGTCATCGATATCAACAAAGCTCCCCAGCGAAGCCTTCTGCCCCATGTAATCGATGGAGAAAACCCTCTCCAGCACCCACATCAATCTGCCGTCTTTTCTGATGAACCTGTACTCATATGGCCTGCTGCCACGCCGGCCTTTCAGGCTCCCAACCACCTTCCTCCTGACTGATGCACGGTCTAACTTGTTGATAAAGCCAGTGGCCTTTTTACCGATCAGCTCAACATTTGAATAACCGGTGAGCTTTTCAAAGTAGGGATTAATATAGGCAAATTTCCTGTCCTGTACAATATATACTCCCGTTTGGATGGCGTCCGCCAGATCCCTGCCCAAGGCTGAGAAGTCTACCACCGCGCTCCGCCTACCCGCTGCTTTCTTTACAGGTCGACCTGACAGCTTTTCACCCTTTGGCGCCATTAGACTATTCCTCTGTTAATAATGAGTATATATTATTAAAACAGTAAATTACAGTAAGGGTCAATCATAAACAAACATCGTCTTGATCGCCCCGTACCGGCCCTTATTGATATTGATCTTCATCATCTTTCTGTATTCATCCAGCCTGAAAGTATGCGTTACCATATCAGCAAGCTTCACCTTACCCTTCGATACCAGGTCGACAGCGATCTCGAACACGTGCCTGCGCTTGCCTTCCCACTCGTGAGAACCGTAATATAGCGAGCCCTTGAGCGAGATCAGCTTGAGCCATATCATGGTCGGATCAAATTTCAGCTGGCCGGAGATGCCCACCAGCGATATCACCCCACCCGTCCTGGCAAGGCGCATGGCCGAACTGACGCTGTTTGAAGTCGAGAAACAGTCAAATATCCTGTTAAATCCCCCCATCATGGCGGCAGGTCCCATCATCGGTGTATAGCATCTCCCACCGGTGATTTCAGAAGCCTGCTGCAATATGGTTTTGCCGGAAATTGTGTGGTCGGCGCCCGCCTTCCTGGCAAGTTCCCTGGTAAAACCGGAGCTGACCCCCACGGTTATTTCACAGGGGATATCCAGGGCACGTATAGACTGGACGATCAAAGTGCCGATCACTCCACCGCCGATTACCAGAACCTGTTCTCCCTTTTGCGGCAGGTTAGAAAGGACAGTCTCAAGCGCAATTGAAAACGGTTCGATCAGGGCTGCATCCTGGGCGCTCATTCCCTGCGGCATCTTAAAGACCTGGCTTTTATGGGCGATGATATATTCGCTGTAGCCTCCCAGTGTCGAGGTACAGAGGTCAACAGCCTGTCCCGGGGGTAGTTTCCCCTCGGCGAAGTTCTCACAGCTCGACAGGCCATTGCGGCAGGCGTCGCACACAGGCTCAATCCCCCGCGTGGCGCAGTTGAGCACCGGGCAAACGGCAACCAGGTCACCCTCATGCAGGTTATCTACTCCTGTACCTGCTTCCACAACGATGCCGCCGATCTCATGACCAGGCGTGGCGGGGAAAGATGTATAGGGCGTCCAGGCCGGCGAGTTCTTTAATAAGACGGTACTGATATCGCTGGCGCATATGCCGCAACGGGAAACCTTGATCTTCACCCAATCAGGGAAGGGAATCGAAGGCTCGGGCAGGTCGACCATGTGCACTGTGGACAGGGGACCACTGTAATAGGCTATTTTACCCAGCGACCCGAATATCTTAAGGGCAAGATATTGCGGGATTTTCACGTCGAATCGTATCGCTTTCATAAAATCCTCCATATCCAGCAAAAGCTTAACATTGAACAAGATCTTCCTTTAATGACCGGGGTGTTGCTTCTAAGGTAATCTGAAATTTGTTGCAACCCTTATGCAACCTCTGTATCTAATGAATAGATCGTCAATCCCGTCGCCACAGCAATCAGGCCGTGCTTCTGCCCGTAATAATGGCGATGGCCAGTCCTAAGCCGACGCACCACAGGTTGATGAAGGCATTCAGCACGAGGTCCACGGTCGAAGTCAGGTATATGCCGTTCTGCAGGTTAAAGCTGAAATCGAGCAGCCCCAGGAAGATCAGCGCTCCGGCGGCAATTAGAGACAGCGGGCGTCCCGCCGGTTTTGATCTCATCAGCAGTATGCCCGCGATCAGCAGCAATATGGCCAGTACCCCGTCCGGCAGGGGAAATGAGTGCTCGTAGGCAAAATAACAGGGAGGCGCCTTTTCGGGCGCCAGACCCACGGTGAAAAAGGCGAGCCAGAATAAGACGAGCCCTGCACCGGTCACAATCTCTAGCGAGGCGATCAGCCTGCGTTTATCGTCTTTAACCATTTCCCCTCCCGGCTAATTGATCTATTTTGTCTTCTGCACACTCCTGACCTGTGAATCCGTTACCATCTCCACCAGCCAGGGAAAAAGCCGCTTCATGACATAGGTGAAGCGGCCGTCTGCGCCGGGGATGATGATGAATTCCTGCTTGGCCATACCCTTCAGCAGGGCTTCCGCTACTGTCTCCGGTTTCATAAGCTTTGCTCCAGCCGAGATGACCTTCGTTTCATCAGGCTTGGTTTTATTCTCCTCAATAAATCCCGGCGTGTCGGTATCCGGCGGGCAGAGCACCGAGACCGCGATATTGTATCTCTTAAGCTCACTGCGCAGGGCTTCCGATAAACCTATCACGCCGAATTTGGCAGCGGCATAATCGGTATAGCCGAAGATGCCGAGGAAACCCACAATAGACGATACATTGACGATATACCCACCACGCTCCTTCATATAAGGGAGAAGGACCGATATTGTATTCCACGTCCCATACAGGTCCACCTTTATAGTTTCCTCGAACTGTTCATAGCTGATATCCTCAAAGTATGCAGGCCGGGCACGCCCGGCGCAGTTGATCAGGACGTCCGGAACGCCATATTCCTCTACGGCCTTCCTGAACTCCTGTTCGACCTGCTCATGCTGGGAGACGTCCAGCGATTGGCAATGTATCTTCTGGCCTTCAATCATACGGCATTTATTGATCTCATCACGTGCATCATCAAGCGTTTTCTGACGTCGTGCGAAGATAACAACATTTGCCCCTCTGCCTGCCAGCAATTTTGCCACCCCCAGACCGATGCCTGAAGACCCGCCGCTTATGTAAATCAGCTTGTCTTTAAAATCCTTCACTTTGCTGCCTCCTTATTTCTGTTTGAACGACGCCGTATCAATGGTTTTCAACCACTGCATGGTGAGTTCAAAACCCTCCCGGTAGCTGATACGAGGCTTCCAGCCCAGCTCCCTCTCGGCCTTGTCTATGGAGAACCTGAACCTGGATCCCAGGTTTGTTACAGTATAGGTAGTCAGCAGAGGACGCATTTTAATTTTAAAAAGCCTCCAGCTAAACTCCATAACCCTGGCTGCGTTCATCGCGGCCCAGTAAGGTATGTAGGTCTTGATGGGCGGCACTCCCAGTGCAGAGGCTATACCCGCGCAGAACTCCTCCAGCGTTGTCGACTCCCCGTCGTGGACCAGATAGCCGTTCCCGATCGCTCGTTTATCCTCCGAGATCAACATCAACAGGTCTACCAGGTTGTCGATGTAAGTGGGCCACACAATGGCGCCCTTGCGCCAGAATATCAGCTCCTTCTTGATGATGGCGTCGGCCAGCAGGGGTACAAAGGTCTGATCTCCTTCGCCGTACACCCACAGCGGGTAGACCATGGCAAGCGGCAGCCCTTTCTCCTCGTGATACCTGCGCATGATTTTTTCAGCGTCTATCTTGGCATCAGGGTAGGGCTCACCCCAATACTGCAGGGGCAGCGTCTCGTCCATCACTACTGACTCACTGGTACCGAAGACGTCACACGTGCTGATGTCCACCAGGCGCGAGACCCCTGCTTCGATGGCGGCTCGACAGATGTTTTCAGCCCCGCCCACCGTAACTTCCTGGAACAGCCGGGCAGGCGCCCAGTCCGTAACAACCGCCGCGCAGTGAAATATGATCTCTCTGCCGGCTGCAGCCTGTTTAACGGACTTGTAATCGCGAATATCACCCACCACAGTCTCCACACCCAGCTTCTTGATGACGGCCTGTCCTTCGTCTTCCGGCAATACCAGCACGCGTACCTGATTGCCTTTCTCAACATTCGCACGTACAACATGCCTGCCTATGAATCCTGTGCCGCCCGTTACTAAAACTTTTTTCATATGTCCGGCCTCCGCACCCATAAATGTGCACATATTATATATAAGGTAAGGAAAAAGGCCAATAATTTTCAATGGGGAAATATGCCATCCGCAACACCTTGTTTATCTTCAGCGAGTAGAGTAATATTGCTTAAACTTTTATACCTGTGATAAAGTAGCAGAGAGGCCGTCTTGACTATTGCCATTCTGTACAGCGAAGACCTGCGGGAATATGACTATGGCCCGGGTCACCCATTCCGCGGTGACCGATATGAAATTTTCCCGAGTTTCCTGCGGGAGAGGTTGCCGGAAGGTGAAAAATACCGCTTCATCAAGGCTCCGCCAGCTACGCTGGAAGAGCTGCTGCTGATCTGCAACAGGGATTACATAGATTTCACGCATGATTACTATAAGGCTGCCCATGAAGGCGTACTGGATCATGTTAAATTCGGCCTGTTCCAGAGCATGGATAACATGCCTTTCGATACACCGGGCAGGTTGGAGGAAGCCGCCCGGTTGATCATAGGCCAGGCCAGGCTGGGCTGCGACCTTATTCAGAAAGGTGAGTATCAGAAGGCTATTTCTATCGGCGGCGGCATGCACCATGCCAAACCCAACTGCGGGGAGGGGTTCTGCCTTTATAACGATGTCGCCTTTGCAGCCCGCTACCTGATAAACAATTACAAGCTGAGCCGGGTGGTAGTGCTGGATACCGATGCCCATGCGGGAAACGGGACCTGCGAGTATTTTTACGATGAACCCAGGGTACTTTTTATCGACCTGCACCAGGATCCGCGTACACTCTATCCGGGAACAGGCTTCGTCGGTGATATCGGCACGGGCAAGGGAAAGGGTTTCACCGTGAACATTCCTTTGCCGCCCAACGCAGGATATGACTCGTATTACCGCATTTTCGGCGAGATAGTCGAACCTTTAGTACGCGAGTTCAAACCTCAGTTCATCATACGCAATGGCGGGTCAGATCCCCATCCTGATGACGGCCTGACCGACCTGGGCCTGCCCGTGCGCGGGTTTCAAATGATCGGCGAGAAGGTCAGGTACCTGGCAGACGAAGTATGCCAGGGTCGCGAGCTCGACCTCATCGCTTCAGGCTATAACAAGCGTGTCCTCCCCCACTGCTGGCTGGCATTGATATCCGGGCTGGCCGACTGGAACATTGATGTCGAGGAGCCGGAGCCAGCCACCAGGAAGTTTCATAAAGACCCGGCATACGCCCAGACTAAAATGGTTGAAGCAGAAGTCAAGAGCAACCTCAAACCTTACTGGAAATGCTTTCAGTCACCAAGTCCCATCCATTTCTAACCACACAAGTATAGATCAGGAGGCAGGTGGTATGAATTTGGGCAGTCTCGGCCAGGACAATATCCAGAAATTCGGCGAGTACGAAAGCATCTATTACGAAGGAAAGTGGTATACCAACGTCGAGATGGAGATGCAATCGAACCGTCTGGGCAACGCGCTGAAGTCACTGGGCATACAGAGGGGGGATCGCGTGGCCATCCAGATGCCAAATAGCCCGGTCGTGCTCTGGTCATTCCCTGCTATCTACAAAATAGGCGCGATCGCGGTGCCCATGAACCCCCTGCTGAGGCCGGACCAGGCAGCATATATATTCCAGAATTGCGGCGCCAAAGCCGCGGTGACCAGCCCCGATTTCGCGCCCTGGGTACAGGCCGCTCAGAAGCAGGCGCCGGACCTCAAACACATAATAGTCACCGAAAAGGATGACATCCCCGGCACAATTTATTATGACACGCTGGTGTCCGATCAGCCGGACAGCCTTAAAATAGAGGAGACCGACAACGATGATACTGCAGCCCTTATCTATACGGCCGGCACGACCGGTCCCAATAAAGGGGTGATGCAGTCGCATTTCAGCCTGTATATGACAGCATTGGGCTACGGCGATTTCGTCATGCGCTACCGCTCAGCCACGGTCGAGATCAAGAGCAGCATGATGGATGTCCGGACACACAAACTGGTGGACATCGAACGCAAGATCACCGGTGGCAACCGTTTATCGCTCAGCCTTTTCGTCCTGCCGCTGTCGCATTCATACGGACTGGCCACATCGCTGATGGGAGTTATCAGCGCCATGCGGGGCATAGTCATGAAATGGTTCAATCCCGAGTTGGCCCTCAAGCTGATACACGAGTTCCGCGTCACCAATTTTTCGGGCGTGCCGACCATGTATATCATGATGCTTAACCACCCGAACTTCGACAAGTATGACCTCAGCTCTTTACAGGAATGCGCCTGCGGGGCGGCGCCACTGCCCCCCGAGGTGGGCAGGAAATGGAAAGAGAAGACAGGCACCGATATTTACGAAGGCTGGGGCATGACGGAGACAGGCGCAACCACCTGCGGCAACAGGCCCAACAAGCCCCCAAAGTACGGCTCCATAGGTGTTTGCATGATCAAAGCCGATACCATGAAGATCTTCGACGACCAGGACAACGAGCTGCCGCCCGGCAAAACAGGCGAGCTGGTCGTAAAAGGCCCTACCATAATGAAAGGGTACTGGAACATGCCCGAGGAGACCGCCAGCGCCCTGCGCAATGGTTGGCTGCACACGGGTGACGTCGGCTACATGGATGAGGGCGGCTACTTCTATATCACCGATCGCAAGAAGGACATCATCATCAGGGGCGGCGAAAATGTATCGCCACGGGAGGTTGAAGAGGTTCTGCTTGAGATACCCCAGATCACCGACGCCGGTGTTATAGGCATCAAGGATGAAGTATACGGAGAAGAAATCAAGGCCTACTGCGTATTGAGTAAGGACGAGATGATCAGCACGGAGGACATACTGGCCTATTGCAGACATAAGCTGCCCGGCTACAAAGTTCCCAAGTACGTGCAAATCATAGATACGCTGCCCAAGAACTTGCTGGGCAAATTATTGCGGGCCGAACTGCGCAAGTTGGAAAAACAACAGGCAGAATAAAGCTGGCCACGGACTGCGACAAAAGGCATTCAGTTTTCTTAAACCCAATACGGCAAATGTAAATGCTCAATACTGATGCAACACCAGCTAAGTTGCCGTAACCCGGTCGCCCCACCCGCTTCAATATTGACAGATGATGATATAATTAAATATCTATAGAGAGAGCGTTCGCTCTAACATGAAAAAAGGCATCAGGACCTACAGCAGCAACGACGGCCTGGTATCCGAGCGCAGGAAACACATTGCCAGGTCGGTAGCGCCTCTGCTCGTTAAGAAGGGCTATGGGCGTACAAGCATTCGCGAGATAGCTGTAGCGTGCGGGATGTCTATGGGGCATCTTTATTACTATATCGGCGGCAAGGAAGATGTGCTTGAAATAATGATGGATTATGATTTGCATTTGTACACGGATTTTATCAAGCAGATCGTAACCAGTTTTGAGGGGCTAAGCCCGACTGATGCACTGGTAAAAACAATCGACGGGTTCTTCAGGGCAACGGATGCAGCCTCAGATTTTACCCTTTTCTTTTACCAGGAAACAAAGAATCTGCAACCTGAGGCCCGCAAAATCATAATGGAGCGGGAGAGGGGCCTTGTTTCAGAATTTGAAAAATTATTACGTAGAGGTTGCAATACCGGTGAATTCAAAATAGATGATGTACCGCTGGTCGCCAACAATATAGTGATCACCGGCCATATGTGGGCACTGAGGAGATGGATGCTGGGGAAAATATGTACTCTGGACGAATACATACATAGTCAAACCGGATATATCCTTAAAACTATTTCGGCTAATCATAAAAAGTGATGCCGGGAAATGAAGGGGACACGAGATACTGTATCTTTAAAAATAAATCGTTTATAAGGAGGTAGGTGATGTCAAGTAAGTTCAAGGTGCCAAAGAACCCGGCCGAGGTCATGGCATGGATCAATACTGTCCCCATGTACAAGCAGGATCAACCGCTTGACCTCTCTTTCAAGAGCAAAGAGGAGATACGCACCGCACAGGATGCCAACCTGGTCAAGCAGATGGAGCGCCTGGAGAAATTCAGCCCTTATTACCGTGAAAAATTCAAGGAATGGGGATTGGACCCCAAATCGATCGAAACAGTAGACGACCTTCAGAAGATACCGACCACCAGCAAAGAGGATTACATGAAGGACCGCGGGGAATCCTTCAAGTTGGAACTGGATTTCAACAACATCATGGAGTACATACTGTACGAGATAACTTACACTACCGGTACAACTACCGGTTTGCCGACCCGTTTCTACAATACTACCTACGATATGTTCATGCAGTCGTGGATGTTCAGGGTGGGCTGTAAAATATGTTACCTGGAGCCCACCGATCACGTAATGAACCTCTTCCCATTCCATTTTATCCCTCATATCGGGTATTACAAGACACAGCATTTCGCTTCCGCGACAGGCATGACGCTGAGCTATGGCTTCACCGGCGCCCAGTTACCGGGATTCCCTTACAATATCCACCGCCCCATGCAGCAGGCTATAGAAGACATCGAGCGAAAGAAAGTGAACGTACTCTGTGGTATCGGCTCCTATATCAGGCGGCTGATCATGGCGGCGGAGGAGCAGGGAAGGGATTTTTCGCGCATTGAAAAAGTGCAGGCTCTGGGCGAGGCGGTACCAAAGGGCATGAGGGATGACATGCGTAAGCGCCTTCAAAAGATGGGCGCTCAAGAGGTTTTCATAAGCAACGCCTTTGGCTTTACCGAGTCACAAACTGCCTTCCAGGAATGCCAGGAACTGGGCGGGGCTCACCAGGGTGTCCCACAGATGTACTATTTCGAAGTTATTGATGAGAAAGGCAAACGCAAGCCGGATGGTGAACCCGGACTGCTTTGTATAACACACCTCGACCGGCGTGGTACCTGCCTGCTGCGTTACCTTGTTGGGGATATCGTAGCCATCACAGATAAGCAGTGCCCTTACTGCGGCAGGAACGACCAGAGGATCGTCACGACGGTCGGAAGCACTTACGGCACCCGCACCAAGGAACTGATGAAGGTTAAGGGTACACTGATCAACCCCGAGATCATGCGTGACGCGGTGGCCAATACACCTGGAGTAATAGAGTATCAATTCGTAATCACCAAGGAGAAGCAGGACGATCCATATTCCATGGATGTAATCAGGCTGATGATTGGCGCCGACAAAGGCGCCGACCAGGCTAAACTTGAGTCCGAGTTGAAGGACAAGGTCAAAAGGGCTGTCGAGCTGACACCCAAAGTGGAATTCGTACAGCTGTCCGACATATTCAATCCCGGTGCCACGCTGAAAGCCACGCGCATCGTGGATCAGCGCCCGCAGGGCTAATGTCTGCTAACTGTATAGCAACAATATTACCCGTGCGCACGGGTAATATTGTTGCTAATATATTCTTTTAATATGCCATTGAGGAGACCATTGTATGGCGAATATATCTGTCCCGCAATTCCAGGATAGGGATGATACCCTTCACCCATATGATAAACCAGAGTACTACGAATGGTGGTATTTTGACGCCAGGTTTGACAATGGTTATTCATGTGTTGCCACTTTTCACTGGCGTAACCCTTTTACACAACCTCACATTCCAACAGTCCAGGTGTTTATCTATTCTCCGGATGGGAAAAAGCACATCGGCATGGCTGCTATTGATGCAAAAGAGTGCAGCAGCCGCCCGGACAAATGCGACGTGAAAATGGGTGCTAATTTCGCGCGCCAGCAAGATAATAAATACATCATCTTTTTGCACGCCAAGAAATATGGGGTGAACCTCACCTACCACCAGAAAACACCGGGCTGGAAGCAGAATGGGGATGGGTACCTGTATAACGATGGCGAGAAAAAACAGGGTTGGGTCATTGCGGCTCCCAGGTCCGAGGTTAAAGGAACTATACATGTAGACGGTATTGATATCCCGGTTAGCGGCCAGGGATATCACGATAAGAATTGGGGGAATTCAAATATTGACGATTGTTTCAGGGGCTGGTACTGGGGCCGGCTGTATGATACTGAATTTACCCTGATATATTACTGGCTCTTTCCCGTTGACATGGATAAAGCGGTTATATCCCGCCTATTCATAGCAAGGGAAAACAAGCCGGTACTGATCACTAACCAGTATCAACTGACTGTCGAAAAAGAAGAAACCTGTGTACTGACCGATAAAAGGATACCCGCCAAAATCGTCCTGCAAAGCAGGGGCGAAAACGGGGTGCAATTCCGCTGCGAACTGCTCACGACTAATGTGCTGGAAAGGGACCGGCTGCCCAGGCTGCGTCAGTGGGAACAATATCACTGGCGTTTCCTGGGCGACTACAGGATTGAAACTAAGATCGATGGAAAATCAAGCCGGTCTTCCGGTAAGGCCATACATGAACACCTGATTTTCAGGTAATTTATTAAAGGAGAATGATTGAGTATGCAGAGACCGGTGTCGACCTATACTGACAGCGATGACGGGTTGCATCCCTTTGAAAATCCCGACTACTACGAATGGTGGTACCTGGATGCCCGCTTCGATAACGGTTATTCCTGTGTATTGACCTGGCATTGGCGTAATGAGTTCTTGAAACCGCACATACCCACAATACAGGTTTTCATATACACTCCCGAGGGTAAAAGGTACGTGGGATTGGATGCCATCGACCCCAAAGACTGTTTTGCCAGCAAAGAACGCTGTGATGTTAAAATGGGCTCCAGCCATTTGATGCAGAAAGGCGGATCGTATCAGATTTCCATGCACAGCCGTAATATTGGCTGTGAACTAATCTTTAAAGGTACAATCCCGGGCTGGAAAAATGGCAACGGCAATTTTCCTGGCGGTGTTTTAAGCCGGGGGTGGGCAGGATGGGTCATACCCTGCCCCAGAGCCGGAGTCGAAGGCAAGCTGTTTATCAAGGGAGCGGAAATACCGGTTAAGGGCGAAGGGTACCATGACCACAACTGGGGAGATATCGACCTCTACGACCTCTTCAAGGGATGGTACTGGGGCAGATTGAACGATCACAAATACACGATCATATTTTCCTGCACACGCACCCTCCAGGACACTACTGAACCTTATCTCCTTATCGCTGATGAAAAGTCGACAATACTCTCCACTACTAAATACGATTTTCATGTTGAGCAGGAAGAGATTGACCCTGAAACCAGCCAGACATATGCCAAGGCCATAACGCTGAAATACAGCGGGCAGGACATTAAACTGGCTTGCCGATTGGAAACGAAGCGCATCGTGGAACACTCTCCCCTTCCCAAGGTAAACGAATACAATATGTTCAACTGGAGGTTTTTGGCCGACTACACGGGCGAATTAGAGGTGGGCGGCAAGTCTGATAGGATCAAGGGCCAGACCATTCACGAGAGGCTTCTTTTCCGGACGTAGCTGTAACAGGCACGTGGAAATCGAATCTGCCGGGCAAATTATTGCGGTCCGGACTGCGCAAGCTGGAAAACAACAGGGCTGACAAAGCCGTAACCAGGCCACCTCACCCAATTTGACATTTAAACCGTCCGCCAACATAATACCGTTCAGCTTGGAGGCAATCACGCCCTATGATTTCTGTTGAAGATGCGCTGGAAAGGGTTTTGAACACCGTCCATGTGCTGGAACCCGAGACCAGGCCCCTTCTTTCGGCCCTGGGCCAGGTACTGGCTGAAGACGTGGTTGCCGGCATTGATGTCCCGCCGCACGATAACTCAGCCATGGATGGATTTGCCGTGCTCTCCTCAGATACATACGGCGCAGGACGGCACAATCCCATTTGCCTCGACGTAATCGGAGAGGTGGCGGCTGGCTATACTTCTTCAGTTAAAGTTACCGCTGGAACGGCCATCCGCATTATGACTGGCGCACCTCTGCCCAAAGGAGCAGATGCGGTCGTCCAGTTCGAAAATACAGATGAGACCGCTCGTAAAAAAGAAGGACAGCCGCTGGACACTATCGGTATACTGGAACCGGCTTCGCCCGGCCTCAACGTTCGGATGAGGGGAGAAGATATTCGCGCCGGGCAAATCGTGCTAAAAAAGGGCTCAACTTTGCTTCCCGCCGGCATAGGTGTATTAGCCTCACTGGGAAATGCCGCAGCTACAGTCATCCGCCGCCCGGTGGTTTCGGTTCTTTCTACCGGTGACGAGCTGTGCACGGCAGGGAAAAAGCTGCAGCCGGCCCAGATCTACGACAGCAATACCTACACAATCGCCGCCAACATTGCCAGGTACGGTGGCACAGCAAGAATCATAGGTGTCGGCAAGGACTCATTAGCCGCGCTGCGAGAGAAGATAGCGGAGGGGCTAAGCGGAGACATGCTGATCACCTCTGGCGGTGTATCCAAAGGTGATTACGACGTGGTCAAGGATGTATTAGCTCAAATGGGGACAATCAGCTTCCGGACAGTATGTATGAAACCGGGAAAGCCAAACGCCTTCGGTATCTTGAAAGCCGATGACGGCAGGGAGGTACCCCACCTGGGCCTGCCGGGCAATCCGGTCAGCTCTATGATCACCTTCGAGCAATTCGCCAGGCCTGCCATCTTGAAGATGCTGGGTAAAACCTCTTTTATCAGGCCCACGGTACTGGCCACCATCGACCAGGATATTGTTAATGACGACGGTCGGCGCGTGTACGCCCGCGTCCACGTCAGCAGGACCGCTGGCGGCTGGAAAGCTTCCCTGACCGGACCACAGGGGTCGGGCATACTGACCTCGATGGCGGCTGCCAACGGGCTGGCTATCGTCCCAGAGGATTGCCCGTTGGCCAGGGCGGGGGACAAATTAAAGGTGCAGTTGCTGGATAACACAGAGGAGCAGTTATAAAGGGTTGAATCTGATGCCGCCGGTCGTAGCTATCGTTGGCAAGTCTGGCGCGGGCAAGACCGTTATCATGGAAAAATTAATAACGGAATTTAAAGCACGCGGCTACCGCGTGGGAGCAGTCAAGCACACCCACCAGGCGGTGGAGCTGGATGCGCCGGGCAAGGATACCTGGCGCTATTCTGAGGCCGGCAGCGATGCCGTAGCGATCAGTTCACCTTTGAGAATAACCATCTATAAAAACCTCGACCGCGATCCTTCCCTGGAGCAAACTGTGCTGCAGCTTGGTGACAGCTACGACATCATCCTGGCCGAGGGGTTTAAAACTTCCAGGACACCGAAGATCGAAGTCTGCCCCACGGGTAAAACAGAGGATATGGTTTGCAGCGAATCTGATCTGCGTGCAGTCATATCGGACGGCAGGCCGCCGGTTAAAATACCGGTATTCGGCCGCGGCGAGATCGGCAAGGTCGCCGACTTTATCGAACATGAAATCATGGCCGTCGTACCGTCCGACATGTCTGTCATGATAAATGGCAGGAACCTGCCGCTCAAGCGGTTTGTAAAAGACATCATGGCCGGTTCCATTCTGGCTATGCTGGGTACATTGAAAACAGTTGGTATAATAAAGACGGTTTCGATTTATATAAGGAAACAAATATAAGGTGCCCTACAAAAAAGATTAGGATAATGTATAAAGCAGGGGTTCTAACGATCAGTGACAAGGGTTCAAAGGGCCAGCGCGCCGATATAAGCGGCGACTATATGGTTAAAGCTTTACACAATGCGGATATGGAAGTAGCCCGCTACGAGATTATAGCCGATGAGGAGAATTTGATATCCGGGATCCTGGCTAGATGGGCTGACAGCGGTGAACTGGATTTGATTGTGACAACAGGCGGGACCGGCATCAGCCCCAGGGACGTCACACCCGAGGCCACGCTGAAAATCATCGAAAAAGAGCTGAGCGGTATCGTGGAATTGATGAGGGCCACCGGCTATAATAAAACTCCCACTGCCATACTCAGCCGCGCTGTGGCTGGCATACGCGGCAGGTGTCTGATTGTGAACATGCCGGGCAATCCCAGGGCTGTGCAGGAATACCTTGAACTGCTGCTGCCCGTTGTGCCACATGCCATAGAAATGCTGCAGGGTGGGTCGCGAGACCATACTTGAGAAGAATTATATGCCGGGAATATGCGACGGTTTTCAAAGGGGTATAGACTACTTGAGGATCTCGGTCACCGACCGCTGTAACCTCAGGTGCATCTACTGTATGCCGCCCGAAGGGGTGCCACTGGTATCACATCAGGATATCCTGAGCTTTGAAGAGATCCTGCTGGTGGTGCGTGCTGCAGTGGAGATCGGCATGGATAAGGTCAGGATCACGGGCGGGGAACCCCTGGTCAGGGCAGGTATAGTGGAATTGGTGCGTATGATCTCCACAGTGGACGGTGTACGTGATATATCGATGACCACCAACGGTATACTGCTGGATAAATATGCCGGGAAGCTGGCGGAGGCCGGGCTACAGCGCATTAATATCAGCCTGGATACAATGAAGCCCGACCGCTTCAGACAGATAACCCGCACCGGCGAGTTGGCTGACACTCTCAAGGGACTGGAGTCCGCCAGGGAAGCGGGGCTCAGCCCTATCAAGATAAACGTGGTCCCCTTGCAGGGGGTAAACGATGATGAGATACGTGATTTCGCACTTATGACGCTGGAAAAAGGATGGCACGTGAGGTTTATTGAACTGATGCCGTTCAACGGAGCAACCGGGCTTGTTCCATCCGATTTGCTGCGCCGTGAAATAGAGACACTGGGCACACTGGAGCCTCATTACGGTATGACCAGCAACGGTCCGGCAAAGTATTTCCGGCTACCTGGAGCCAGCGGCACGGTGGGATTTATCACGGCTATCTCGGAACCTTTCTGCAGCCGCTGCAACAGGCTGCGCCTGTCGGCGTCCGGCATATTGCTGCCCTGCCTCTTTTCCACGGACGGGATAGATGTAAGGACGCCTCTGCGCAAAGGCGCAACGCTGTCCGATGTTAAACAACTGCTAACCGACGCAATAGCCGCCAAGCCCGAGATGCACCGGCTGGCCGACGGCTGTGCCACAAACAACAGGATGTCAGGCATAGGGGGTTAAGACTATGGATAATCGCGATACCCGCATGATCGATGTTTCAAGTAAAAAAAATACACAGAGGCTGGCCACCGCGGAAGCCTGTATCAGCATGAGCGGGGAAACACTCAGGCTGGTGAGGAAAAATGACACGCCCAAGGGGGATGTCCTGGCAGTGGCACAGGCAGCCGGCATAATGGCAGCCAAGAAAACATCCGACCTCATCCCTCTCTGTCACCCCCTGCTCCTCACACACGTTTCAATAGTTTTTAGCTTCCCTCCCAAAAGCAGCTCTATAGTCATCACAGCCACAGCCCGAGGCCGCGGTAAAACGGGCTTCGAGATGGAAGCGCTCATGGCAGCTGCGGTTGCGGCGCTGACCATCTACGACATGTGCAAGTTTTTCGACCAGGGCATGACTATTAAAGATTTGCGCCTGGTCAAGAAAACAGGCGGCAAAAGCGGCACCTATATCGCCAGGTGAACCACACGCTCAACCCTGCATGGATGGCAGCACTCGAACTGCGGAGGCTTTAAACGAGGCATACATCTCCTGGCCCTGACTCAATTCCAACTCAACAGCGGACCTGCCGGTTATCAGCACTTCAAGAGGGAAACCGCAATCTACAATGACGGTGCACAACGGACCATTTGAGGAAAGCGATCTGATGATGCAGCGCAGGTCGTTGCGCGCGCTGCTATCGGAGGCTAATTTTGACAACACTACGTCCTCAGGCCGAATGAATATCTCCACAGCGGTCCCGGCAGGCAAATCTGAGACGGCCTCGATATCCCTGCCGTCAACATCCACCACCACAATACCTGATTTGCTGTGCACAATATGTCCCTTCAATAGATTGCGCATGCCCACGAAGCCGGCGATCCTGGCGTTGCCAGGAGAGAAAAAGACATCGCCGGGCCTGCCGACCTGCACGAGTCTACCGTTCATCAGTACACCTACCCTGCCGGCCACACGCTGGGCTTGCTGCATATCATGCGTGGACATGATCACCGTCAAACCCCTTTCCCGGTTGAAGTCCATGACCAGTCGCTCGATCATTTTCACGGTCCCGGGGTCGAGGTTGGCCGTCGGCTCATCCAGCAGCAGCAGGTCGGGTTTTGACACAACAGCGCGTGCCAGGGCCACACGCTGTGCCTCGCCCCCCGAGAGGGTTTTAGCCTTTCTTTTGGCATATCCCCCCAACCCAATGGTGTCAAGCAGACCATAAACCCTTGTTCTATCGGTTTTTTCATGGTACCCGCGCACTTTTAAAGGATATGCGACGTTTTCATATACCGTGCTGTTGAAGACCGCAGGCTTCTGGAAGACCATGGCCATACGGCGGCGCACTTGAACGACATTGCCGGATGAACCGGTTATCTTTTCACCATCAAAATAAATATCTCCCGCTGAGGGGCGATCAAGCAGGTTGATCAGCCTTAACAGTGTGGTCTTGCCGGCGCCTGTGGGGCCGATGACGGTAAATATCTCTCCTCTCTCCACCGAAAGGTTGACCTTGTTCAAGAGCACGGCGGCGCCGGCGCGCTGCTCGAGGTCCACAGTCTGTAAAAAGGCCATTAGTATCTCTGCAGCAGGATATTCATGATGACGCTGACCACCATGGCTATGCCTATCAGGATGATGCCCAGCGCCAGAGAAAGCACAAGGTCGCCGCGCTGTGTTTCCAGTGAGATGGCCGTGGTCAGCACACGCGTGTAACCCCGGATATTGCCACCCAGCATAAGTGCCGCGCCCACCTCCGATATAGCACGACCAAAACCGAGTATAAGCACACCCACCACGGCGAATCTGGCTTCGAATAAAATCGCTCGGATGGCCTGCGCGGTGCCGGCTCCGGAGGAAAGAGCGGTATCCCGAATAGTCTTGTCTACCCCGCTCAGGGCGCCTATGGTCATGCCTGTGAGCATCGGCATGATCAATATCACCTGCCCGATTATGATGGCGGCCGGTGTAAAGAGCAGCTCCAATCCTCCCAGCGGGCCTGAGCGCGAGATAAAAAGGAATACGAGAAGGCCCACCACCACGGTCGGAAGGCTGTAAAAGGTCTGTATGACATTGATCACCACACGCTTGCCCCTGAAATCGTGGAAATGGATGAGGGAGCCGATTGGGACGCAGAAAAGCGCGGCGATAATGATGGAAGCAGCCGAGATATACAGAGAGCGCAGTGAGATCTGGACAACCTCAGTATCCAGGCTGACGATCAGGTTGACCGCCTGGACAAGAGCCCGCCAGATCTCCTGCATTACTTAATCCTTTATTGAACCTGTACGGTGTAATCTTCCAGTTTGGGGCAGCCAGCTTCGGCGCAACCGCCGCCCTTGAGCGGATTGAAAAGCGGCCTTCCGTATTCAGCCACGCCGTAGCCTGCGATTAAATCCTGCACTTCGTCAGACATCAGCCAGTTGGTGAAGGCTTTTGCGGTGGGCAGCATCTTGGCCGTCTTCACCTTTTCGGGGTTTATTTCTATCACGTCGTACACATTGAGGAACAGGTCTCCTTTCTCGACCAGTGGCGCCACGTTCACCTTGCTCTTGAATGCAAGGAAAGTAGAGATGTCGGCAAGTATGTAGCTGCCCTGTTCGGAGGCCATCAGCAGGCAGGGACCCATGCCCTTGCCGGCTTCAACGTACCATGGCCCCGATTTCTGTACGTCCTCGTATTTCAGCCCGGCCGCCTGCCAGATGAGCTTTTCCTTTGAATGGGTCCCCGAGTTGTCGCCGCGGGATATAAATTTCACCTTGTTCGGATCAAGCATACCGGCGTCATATATCTTCTTGAACGCCTGTTCGGGGGTCAGGTTCTTGATGCCGGCCGGATCATCGGCAGGGCCGGCGATGAGAAAATGGTTGAAGGCAAAGGATCTCTTATTGATCCCGTAACCATCGGCTATAAATTTGGCCTCAGCCGCGGGGTCATGCACCACTACGGCATCCACATCGCCGCGCCTGCCGTACTCCAGCGCCACGCCGGTGCCGGCATAGACGATATCCAGTTTGACGCCGGCCTTTTTCTCAAACATGGGCTCGAGGTAGTTCCATAATCCAGTGTCATACAGGCTGGTGGTCGTGGCAATCTTGAAACGGGGTGTGCCGGGTATTATGGGGAAGGTCGTGACCTGGGCTGATGCATTTTCGGATGCCGCGGGCTGTGTCGCGGCCGGCGTACAACCGGTAAGGATAGCGCCCAATAGAAGACATGTAATGACGATGGGAATGGATACGCGACGGATACGATTAATTAATAAGGTTTTCATGTTACCCTCCTTTCCAAAATGGGAGGCGCAGGTGTTTCCTCCTGCACCCTCGAGGCTTTTCAGCCTGCCGTCCGGATACCCTGCCAGTGAAGTTTAGGTATACGGCTCGAAGAGCATACTATATTAAATTATTAAGAATTTTATCAGATCGGTTCAAATACATCAATCGGCGGCTGTTGAAAATAGACTGCATGTATGTTAGTTTGGTAGGGAGCAGCGGATGCCCTGTGCGGCAGTTCGATTCTACTTTAACTAAAGCCGTGTTTGCTCTAATATATTGGGATGCTTTCAAGGAGGTATGAAATGACTTTAGGTAGTGGCACGATTGCGGTGATCGTTATTTTGATCATCATTGCCCTTGCTGTGGTCGGGTATGGCGGTTACCAGATGGGCATGGATACGGGATACAAGTCAGGCTACGCCAGGGGCAATGCCGACGGCACCGCCGCAGGCACACAGGAGGGCTACAACAAGGGTCAGACCGCCGGCTACCAGCAGGGAAAGCAGGATGGCGAGTCAGACGGTTACGACAGGGGCTATTCAGCAGGCATGGCCAAGGGTCAGGCGCAGGGAGAGGCACAGGGAGAGGCACAGGGACAGCAGATCGGCTATAACAGCGGCTATAGCGCCGGCTGGTCCAACGGCTGGCGCAACGGCTGGCAATCGGGCTGGTGGCAGGGCTGCAATAATTGCTGGCAGCAAGCCGGCCCGTTTGTAGCGGGAAACCAGCTGGTCACGTATTCCGGCGGTCCCAGCAGAGCCTGGGTGCCGACTGCGCCTTCAGCGCCGGCGCCTCAGCAATAAATATCTCCAGCAACATTATTTAGCGGAGGTTGTATTAAAGATTAACAGGCCCAGCTAACCCGGGTTGCGGCGCTGATAGTCATCGCCATACCTCTCGCGGCCATTGTCCTGTGGACCATTATCGTAGGTATTGATATGCTCCTGTCCCAGCGGTGAGCGAATGCCGGCGCATCGACCTGGTATCACGCGTATTTATTCCATTCCCTCCAGAAAGGCCCTGACGTTCCTGCCCAGGACGTCGTGGTTGTAACCTCCCTCCAGCACGCCGAAACGTTTGCCTCCGCAGTTCCTGATGGCGAATTCCTTCACCTGTCGCCCCATGGTCTTATAGTCCTCTGTGGTCAATAACCTGCCCCAGTCCTCGATATGCCGGTCGAAGCCGGCCGAGACGGCTATGATATCAGCTTTCGACTGGCCTAAAAAGCGGCCCACATGGTCCACAAACTCCTGCCTGTCCCCATCCTCGGGGTGGAAATAAGTCACGTCCGGTTTACTCCCGAAAATATTGGCTGTGCCGTCGCCGAAATGCAGGTCGAAATCGAGTATCAGCGCCGTTTTGATCTTCCTTTGCTCGATCAGCCGGGTAACGGCGATAGCCATGTTATTGAAGAAACAGAAGCCCCAGCAGCTATCCTGGCTGGCATGATGGCCGGGCGGCCTGATCAGCCCGAAGGCCGGCTCGCCTTTCACGGCCATCTCGGCCGCCAGGAGGGCGCCCCCTGTAGCCAGAGCCGCCGCCTCAAATACGTCACCGTAGCGCTGCACGTAGCCGATATGGCTGGCCGTGTGGCAGAGCCGGATGTCATCGAGGCCTGCTGCCTCCGGTTCAATAAATTCAAAGCCACCCAGCTCTTTGACTATCGCCTCCATCCGTCCGGCGGCAGCGGCGGGATCGCTCTCATAAACCTCCGTGTAACGCGGGTGATAGACCACTATCATTATCTTCCTCCCTCTGTAACAGTGATGGCAGCAAGTAAAACTCGTGCCAATTATACCCTATGCCAGCATCACAGTCTCGCAAAGCAGCGTGGACAGCACACGGTTACGATGGTAGTATAAAAGCCGCGGTCCGGCGCCATGTTAATTCAAGGGGGTATGCCATGTTTTCAAGAGAATGGTTCATCTACGTCTTCGGCCGCTGGATACTTCTTTCCGGCATCGCCGGCGCCATTTTACAGGTTTTACTCAGGCAGCAACTGGGCATACCCGATTTCCCGGCCTTCCTGCTTAACCAGTTGCTGCTGGCATCCGTTTTCTGGTACGTCGATAAATTCATCTTCCGCCGCCACCTCGGCAAGGTAAAAGATCTATTCAGGTTCCCCCGCATCAAGGGCCAGTTCGATCCCACAGCGGAGTTCGATAAGATCACTGAGGAATATAACCAGATGGCGCACGACTTTAAGAAAGGTCCGGACGACCCTCAGGCCTGGCTGAACCGCTTCCTCGACCTCTCTCACTCGGTGGAAATGATGGAGCGGGTGCTGAGGGACCGTGGGATCGATGTAGACAAGGAGTATAACCGTATCGTGGAGGACAACCGCAGACGGGGACTATATGAATAAGAAAAGTGATATACTGGAAGCCGCTTCGTATGTTAACAGCGCAAAACGTACTCCAAGCCCTTAAGAGTGAGAAGGCACAAAGGCTGGGCATCTCCCTGGCCGCTGCGGTGCTGGGAAACCTGCTGTCATTTCTCTCAAGCCAGCTCACTCCACTCAACCCCCAGGTAACCTTTGATTTCTCACACCTGGCCACCTTTGCCATAGCCATCACCTTTGGGCCCTGGTACGGGCTACTTACGGCCGCCCTCTCCTCCATATACCCGTATTTTCACCTGGCGATCTACGGCATCTATGGCCCGGTGTTCGGCCTGGCCATCATATTCGGCAAATCCATGACAGGTTTCTTCTGCGGGCTGCTGCGGGGACACATGCCCACTTTCCTGGCCATCACCCTGTCGTATATACCCGAGTCCATCTTCACCTTCTTTTTCCTGCAGTGGATGGCCACCACGCTGCCACCGGGCACGCTTACCTGGGAGGCCATCACAGTCGGCGTGACTGCGGAAGGCTGGGTGGAAGTGATTATGTTCTCTTTCATCATCGACAACATGGTGCGCCGCAAGGTTGTTGAGACGGCCGTGTTGATGCTGGAGATATTCATCATCATGTTCCTGGTGCACAAGGAATTCCTCCAGACACTGCTGCTGCTGCTGCTTATCGCACTTTTTACCCTCATACTTTTCGAGTTGGTAGAGCGAACTCTTCACAAGCCGGGATCTCAACTCCCCGAAAACAAGGACAAAGAGCAATAACATGGCCACCCCCCCCTCGACGCATGAAACCCATCGGGCTAAAAGTCCTTTAGATGCATATCTTTGCCGTAATCATAGCTCTTGCGGAAAAACTTGCCGTGCCGTCCATGTCAGCTTTGACACCGTTTAATACATAGGCTACAATAATCTATACGGTAAGTGGTTTCCATATACCGCATTGCCGCAAGCAATGACGGGGAGCGAACCAGCCTACCGCCACTATTTTTGACTGCCATGAACAGGAAATCAAAGACCATAGCTGTAATCAATTACGGCGCCGGCAACCTGGGCAGCGTTGCGAATGCCCTGGCCAAACTGGGATATATGCCCCTTATAACCAGTTCCGTCCCTGAAGTACTCAATGCGCATGCAGTATTCCTTCCCGGTGTGGGCGCGGGCGGCGACACGATGCAAAGCCTTGAGGCCTCGGGCATGACCGCTGCGGTCCTGAAGCTGGTCGAACTCCAGCGCCCGCTGTTTACCATCTGCGTGGGCCTGCAGGTGCTCCTGTCGAGCACCGAGGAGGACGGGGAACATAAGTGCCTGGGCATCATACCCGGCAAGGTTAGAAAGCTGCCGCAGGGACTGAAGATCCCCCATATGGGATGGAACCAGGTAAGACAGACTATTAACCATCCGGTTTTCAACGGCATCCCGGATAACACGTATTTCTACTTCGTGCATAGCTATTACGCCAACCCCTCTGATAGCTCGTCCGTGGCCGGCGTAACGGAATACGGCATTGAGTTCTGCTCTATGCTGATAAAGGGCAACCTTTTCGCCACGCAATTCCACCCCGAAAAAAGCGGGGAAGCGGGCCTCAAGATGTACTCCAACTTCCTCAAATACGCGCTCTCATGATCAAAAGCCGATGTTGACTAAACGTGTTATACCCTGCCTGGATGTAATGGACGGGCGCGTGGTGAAGGGCACCAGCTTCACCAACCTTCGTGACGCGGGCGATCCTGTTGAACAAGCGGCTTTCTATTACCGCGAGGGCGCCGACGAGCTGGTGTTCCTTGATATCGGCGCCACGCCCGAGGCCAGAGATACCATGGTAAACGTCGTGGAAAAGGTGGCCCGGCAGGTATTCGTCCCGCTCTGCGTGGGCGGCGGCCTGCGCAACATCAATGATATGCGGCGCATGCTACAGGCGGGCGCCGACAAGGTATCGGTAAACACCGCCGCCGTACAGAATCCCGGGCTGCTCAGGGAGGGCGCCGCCATTTTCGGCAGGCAATGCATGGTGCTGGCGATCGATGCGAGGCGGTCCGGTGATAACAATGCAACCGGTTGGGAAGTGTACACGCACGGCGGCCGAAAACCCACAGGCATAAACGCATTAGAATGGATTAAGGAGGCGGTTGACATGGGGGCCGGCGAGATCTTGCTGACCAGCTGGGATGCCGACGGGCACAGGTCGGGCTACGATAACGAACTCAACCGCGCGGTCAGTGAACTGGTAGCAGTACCGGTCATCGCCAGTGGAGGGGCCGGCACGCTCGAGCACCTTTACCAGGCATTGTCCCTTGGCAGGGCGGATGCGGTGCTGGCTGCCAGCATTTTTCACTATAGGGAGTATTCGATCAGACAGGCCAAGGAATACCTGGCCGCAAAGGGTATACCGGTAAGGCTGCAGTGAGGTGATGAAAATATGATTGGACAGGAAACGCGTGACGTCGAAAGAAAGATAGCAGCCATACTGAAGATACTAAGCGATGCGCAGGCGCCCATGGGCAGCAGGATGATATCGGGCCTGCTGGAGGAGCAGGGCATCTACCTGGGAGAAAGAGCCGTGCGCTACCATTTGAAAATCATGGATGAACGCGGCCTGACCCGCTCAGCAGGTCACAAGGACGGCCGCACCATATTGGGACCGGGCCTCGAGGAATTAAGAAACTCGCTGGTCACCGACAAAATCGGTTTCGTCGGCTCCAGAATAGAGCGCCTGGCCTACCAGACCAATGTCGGCCTGCGTTCAGGGACAGGCCGTATACCGGTCGACGTATCGTTATTCGCCCGCGATGAGTTCCCCGCTGCCCTGAAAATCATGACGGGTGTGTTCGCGGCCGGACTATCTTCCTCAAGCCTGGTAGCACTGGCCGGTGAGGGCGATAACCTGGGTGGCATCGTGGTCCCCGCTGGCCAGGTAGGATTGGCCACTGTGTGCAACGTGGCTGTGAACGGCTGCCTGCTCAAATCCGGCATACCTGCTTATGCGCGCTTCGGGGGTCTGCTCCAGATAAAGGAATGGCAGCCTTTCCGGTTTGTCGACCTCGTCGAGTTTACCGGGTCAACAATTGAACCTTCCGATATCTTTATCGCCGGCAGGATGACGAGCGTCATTCATGCCTCCACCGATGGCCACGGCAAGGTGCTGGCAGGCTATCACGAAATACCCATGCTATCTTTCAACAAGGCGGATGAACTGCTGCAACGGATGAGGAGCAGCGGCCTTATCAGCCAGGCATTCCTGGCCCGGCCGGGCGAAAAAATATGCGAGATACCCTTCAACCATGAGAAGGCAGGGCTGGTCTCGCTCAGCGGGTTGAACGCGGCGGCGGCGGTGGCTGAAAGCGGCATGGCCGTATCCAACCATGCCATGTGTGGCCTGCTGGATGTATCCAGGCTGCGGCCGTTTGTTGAACTGTTATAATTGACTATTAGATATGTACAATATCCTGCTGGTTACTAACGAGATGGACCGTGTGAGGGACATTAGCGCCGGACTGAGCCGCATGGGTTTCTCCTGCACTGCCTGTATTTACGCCGACGATGTCATCCAGCAGGATGCCCACCAGTCTTTTAACGCTGTGCTTATAGATATCTCCTCGATTTCAACGCATGGTGATTCCGCCTGGAAGTGGTTCAGAAAGCTCAAGTTGCGCAGGCTGCTTCCCGTCATCGCATTGGTCTCCCCTTCAACACTTAACCTGGTACTGGAAAAGGGATTTGAGGACTTCGTTATGAAGCCCTGGAATATGGATGAGCTATCGGCAAGGATACGACGTGCCATATCTCAAACGACCAGGCCTGACGAGGACAGGACAATCAAAGTGGGGGACCTGACCATCAACCCTGTCAGATGCGAGGTTGAGCTGGCCGGCCGCCTGCTGGCGCTGACCTTTAAGGAATACGAACTTCTTAAGCTTCTGGCAACCAGTAAGGGCAAGGTTTTCACGCGCGAGTCACTGTTGAACGAGGTATGGGGCTATGACTACTATGGGGGGGACAGGACGGTTGATGTACATATCAGGAGGCTGCGCAGCAAGATAGAGGATCCAGTACACTCATTCATCGAAACAGTCAGAAACATCGGCTACAAATTCAAGGAAGCCGACTCAGCGAAATAGCCCATACTGTAACATGATCTTAACATCGCCGTAATAAGCCCGAAACAGGCCTCCTCTAAACTTCACTTATCCAACTATAAAGGAGGTTTACTATGAATTCGGGCGATACAGCATGGTTGCTGACCTCGAGTGCTCTCGTGCTGCTCATGACCCCCGCCCTGGCTTTTTTCTACGGTGGGATGGTCAGGAGAAAAAACCTGCTCTCCACCATAATGATGAGCTTCGCCATACTCTGTATGGTATCCATATTATGGATTCTCTATGGATATACCATGTCCTTTGGCCCCGATATAAGGGGACTGGTGGGCAACCTGTCATGGTTCGGACTCGCAGGGGTCGGCCAGGACCCTTCCCCTGTGTATGCAAGCACCGTACCCCAACTCGCATTTGTGGCCTTTCAGGCGACCTTTGCCATTATCACGGTTGCGCTCTGGACGGGCGCCGTGGTTGAACGGATTAAGTTCGGCGCCCTGCTGGCCTTTGCGGCGCTCTGGTTTACACTTGTCTATTGCCCCGTCGCACACTGGGTTTGGGGAAGCGGAGGTTGGCTGGCGCAGTTAGGCGCCCTCGATTTCGCCGGCGGCACAGTGGTGCACATCAACGCCGGTATATCCGCCCTGGCCCTGGCGCTGGTGCTGGGCCCGCGCATGGGGTTCAAGGAAGGCGAATCCATGGAACCCAACAACATACCCTATGTCGTGCTGGGAGCGGCCCTGCTCTGGTTTGGCTGGTTCGGCTTCAATGCCGGCAGCGCCTTGACCGCCGGCGGGCTTGCCTCCAACGCTTTCCTCACAACCAACACTTCGGCTGCGGCTGCCGGGTTCACCTGGATGATACTGGGCTGGATTCACCGCCGGCCTTCGGTGCTGGGCGCAGCAACCGGCGCGGTAGTGGGGTTGGTGGCTATTACACCGGCCGCCGGCTTCGTCCCCGTCTGGGCCGCCATCCCTATCGGCGCAATCGGTTCGATTATCTCTTACTACGTGATGGTCTGGAGGGCAAAGTCATCCGGGGTTGATGAGTCGCTGGACGTGTTTGCCTGTCACGGTATGGGCGGGACATGGGGCGCTCTGGCCACCGGCATCTTCGCCACCACGGCCGTCAACGCCGCCGGTTCCGGGCTCATCGACGGAAACTGGAAACAGATGCTGATACAGGCCGTGGCCATTGTAGCCACAGCAGCATATGCCTTCGTGATCTCCTGGCTGCTGGCAAAGGCACTAAAGGCCACCATGGGCCTGCGGGTAAAAGAAGAGGAGGAAGCAGTTGGGCTTGATATATCACAACACGGCGAAACCGCTTATGGAGGTGTTTCATAATGAAAAAAATAGAGGCTATTATCAGGCCGGAAAAACTGGACGCCGTCAAGGACGCCCTGTCCGCCAAGGGCATGCTGGGCATGACCGTGACCAATGTCAGCGGCCGCGGCAGGCAAAAGGGCATCGCCCTGCAATGGCGGGCAGGCGAGTACCGCGTCGATTTCCTGCCCAAATTGAAAATAGAGATAGTGCTCTCCGATGAGGACTGCCAGGTGGCCCTGGATATTATCTGCCTGGCCGCCCGGACAGGCAGGGAAGGAGATGGAATGATCTTCGTGCTGCCGGTCGAGAACGCCATCCGGGTAAGAACCAGCGATAACGGAGATCGCTGCGTATCAAGTA
>CAZKOL010000017.1:0-34733 GCA_964554375.1 uncultured Dehalococcoidales bacterium | reverse complement strand
TATAATGTTTTGCATGGTCTCTCTAACTCAAAACCGACAAATCAGAGACAGTAACATTTTAGTGACAAATGTTGACAAAGTATGCCAATCTGGTATCATGAATATATCACCACCGGCGGAGCAATCTGACCGGCCCCCCCTAGGTTGCGGTCTAGGGGGTTTTTCTTTATAAGACCAATGAACAGAGTGATATTTCTGATTGACGGTTTCAATTTATATCACTCTATATGCGATATCAGTAGCATCCTCAAAGTTCCGTGCTTAAAGTGGCTTGACATTCGTGCTTTTTGTACCTCATTTTTATCCACTATTGGTAGTGGCGCACAGTTGGAAAAGATTTATTATTTTTCGGCCTATGCCTATCACTTGGGTGACATTGATGTATTACAAAGACATGCTGACTATATTGAATGTCTAAAATCTACTGGCGTTGAACCAATACTTGGTAATTTTAAGCGTAAAAAGGTTATGTGTTCTATGTGCAGGAGAGAATTTATAAAACACGAAGAGAAGGCAACGGATGTTGGTATTGCCGTGAAATTATTGGAAGTACTGTCAAATAAAGATTGTGAGACTGTTGTATTGATGACAGGTGATACTGACATCATACCTGCGATAGAAACTGCAAACAGGATGTTTCCTGATAACGAAACACTAGTAGCATTCCCGTTTGCGCGGAAGAACGATGAACTTAAAGATGCCGCCCCAAGATCATTTAAGATACGTGTAAATAGCTACACAAATAATCAGTTTCCTGATCCTGTAGTCTTGCTAGATGGGACAACTATAACTAAGCCACTAATTTGGTGCTGAAAGATAACCTAATCTTTCTTCCTCTACCGCTTAGGAGCAGCCTTTTTAGCAATATCTGCGCGTTGTTCTGCTGTTAACTTCGCTTGACCCTACTGACCTTACCCTGAATTTAGCTTCACTGGCGCTTAGAATCCAGCCGTTATATTAGCATTCTCCTCCTGCGTTCTGTGATTCAATGAACTGTGCGGCCTGATTTCGTTGTAATCCTTGCGCCAGTCTTCGATAATCTCCCGGGCTTGTTTCAAAATGATACACTACCAAAACTTCAATATTCTTTACATAAGTTCCAATCGGGTGTATACTTCTAATATAGTTCAAGTTTAGGTTATTACAAGCTCCTTATATCCCACCGGATCTATTTCAAGCATTGGATGGCCCGAATACTGACTAAATTTATTAAGGAGGTCATCCGATGAGTTTTGAAGACAAATCGATCAAGTGCACCGATTGTGGTACTACCTTTAGCTTCAGTTCGGGAGAACAAGAGTTCTTCGCCACCAAAGGTTATACCAACGAACCGAAGCGCTGCCCAACTTGCCGCAGAGCTAAGAAGCAGCAGAACGGTAGCTCAAGCTACAGTGATCGCAGCTACAGCACCAGGTAAGTAAAGTCGCACACAAATTGAACCGGGGACATAAGCAGGTCTGTCAAGGGCTTACGTATGTCCCCGGTCAAATATTAAAGGGGAGAAGAAATGGAATTCGATAAGAGTAAAGGCTTTTGCAACGGGGTCAATATTCACGACGGGAGCTGTAAGTTCACCTTTCACCTGGTAGACCACTCCCACAGCGAGATTACGATAAAAAATTGCAAAGCCTGCAGTTGTCCTCTGGCCAGGAGCCACAGGGCACAGTATTCTGCGAAAAAAAGACAGATAGTCGGGTAGCGGACGGCTTATAAGGAAAGGGGCGGCATGTACATGCCGCCCCTTTTTTATTACACGTGATCCGGATCGAAAAGTTTATACCCAGCCGCGCAGCTTCATCGCTTCCACGACGCGTTCCACAGCCCTTACGTAGGCAGCCTGCCTCATGTTGATCTTGTATTCCTTGTGTGTGTCCCAGACCGAGCGGTAGGCGGTGGTCATCTTCTCATCCAGCCGGTCGTAAACCTCTTTCTCCGTCCAGTAGTACATATTGAAATTCTGCACCATCTCGAAATAGGATACGGTCACGCCGCCGGCATTGGCCAGGAAGTCGGGTATGACATGCACACCCTTCTTGTAGAGGATATCATCCGCTTCGGGTGTGGTCGGGCCGTTGGCCAGCTCAACCACGATCTTGGCCTTGATATTGGCCGCGTTTTTCTCGGTTATGACGTTCTCCATGGCCGACGGGATGAGGATATCGACGTCAAGTTCGAGGATATCTTCACTGGTGATCTTGTCCCCGACCTTGAGGTTGCAGACCGATGTGGTCTTGGTCTTGACCTTCTGCGCCTCCTCGGCGTCGATTCCTGTCTTGCAGTAGCAGCCGCCCTGGCTATCGCAGACGGCCACTATCTTGCAGCCGAATATCTGCTTGGCCAGCTTGGCCGCA
This sequence comes from uncultured Dehalococcoidales bacterium, assembly GCA_964554375.1. Taxonomy (GTDB): domain Bacteria; phylum Chloroflexota; class Dehalococcoidia; order GIF9; family UBA5629; genus CAIMUM01. Next base: position 32,382 of record CAZKOL010000017.1, on the reverse strand, counting down.
TAATACCCGGCGTTGCCGAAGCCCTGTACGGCAATGGTGGCCCTGGACAGGTCTATCTTCATCTCTTTGGCGGCCTCGCGTATGCAGTACATTCCGCCCATGGCTGTGGCGTCGCCGCGACCTTTGGAGCCGCCCAGCGCCAGGGGTTTGCCCGTGATAACTCCAAACTGCGATTTGCCGGCCATGGCCGAGTACTCGTCCATGATCCAGGCCATGATCTGCGGCGTGGTGTAGACATCAGGCGCCGGCACGTCCCTCTCGGGGCCGATGAACTGGTAGACGGCGCGGGCGTAAGCCCTGCTCAGGCGCTCAAGCTCGCCCTCGGACAGCTCCTTGGGGTTGCAGATGACGCCGCCCTTTGCTCCGCCCAGGGGCAGGTCGAGCAGGGCGCATTTCCAGGTCATCCAGGCCGCCAGCGCGCGGATGGTGTCGATGGTCTCGTCCGGGTGGAAGCGGATGCCGCCCTTGGTGGGGCCTTTAGCATCGTTATACTGCACGCGGTAGCCCTGGAACACCTTGACAGCGCCGTTGTCCATGTGGACGGGTAGTGACAAGTGCAGTTCGCGCAGGGGGCTCTTCAGCACATCCGTGACGTCAGGGTCCAGCTTCAGGATGCGCGAGCATTTATCGACCTGCTTCCTTACGATTTCAAACGGGTTGATCTGAGACATATCTCCTCCTCTTGAATTTAAATGAAATTGCATAAAATGGCTATTTGGTGAGCGGCTTGACCGGGATCCCTTTGCTCATTAGATAATTTTTGGCTTCACCGATGGAGATCTCGCGGAAATGGAAGATGGAAGCTGCCAGGACGGCTGACGCCTTGCCTTCGACCACCGCCTGGTACAGGTGCTCCAGCGTGCCTGCCCCGCCCGAGGCTGTTACCGGCAGCGAGACGGCCTCCGCTACCGCGCGGGTCATCTCGATATCGTAGCCTTCTTTAGTGCCGTCGGCGTCCTTGCTCGTCAGCAGTATCTCTCCGGCGCCCAGTTTCTCGATCTTGCGCGCCCAGTCCACGATGGCCAGTCCCGTCGGCTCGTTGCCGCTTTTAATCACTACTTCCAGCCTGGGACGGCCGCTGCCGGCGGGGTTCTTCAGACCGTCCACTGCCACCACGATTCGCTCCCTGCCGAATTCCCGGGCAGCCTGTTTGATCAAATCCGGGTTGGTGACCGCGGCGGTATTGATTGAGACCTTGTCCACCCCCGAGTCGATCAGCAGCTTCATATCGTCCAGGCTGCTGATGCCCCCGCCCACGGCGAAGGGTATGGTCACCTTTTCCACAACCTTGCGTACCCAGTCCAGGCGGGTCTTCCTGTTCTCCACGCTGGCATATATATCGAGAAAGACCAGTTCATCCGCGCCCTCGCGGCAATAGGCTTCCGCGGCCTCTACCGGGTCGCGGGCATCCCTGATGTCAACGAACTTGACACCCTTGACCACCCTGCCTTCGCGGATATCCAGGCAAGGAATTATCTTTATCTCTTTCATTAAAGCAACTCCTCGAAATTACCAAGTTCCCCATATTCCACCACAGTGCTCATGGCGTGTGATTCCACTGGTATGCCTGCTTCTTCCACGGCCGCCACCGGGTTGAGACCGCCCAGCAAGACAATACCAACACGGTTCAGTTCCACCGCCACCTCGCAGACCGGTTCGCTGACCGACCCGAAGACCAGCACGCCGTTGATACTGGCCCTGGCCAGCCTGGAGATGACATCGTGGGCCACGGGGCGGCAGATTGACGGTATCTCGCGGAAATTGGCAAGGATATTGCCGCTGCCCGTCCTGACGGTGTGCGAAACGGATGTCATGCCGGCTTTGATGAATATCTCCGAAGGATCGAGCGAACATCCGGCGTAATGTATCAGCTCTACGAAACGTAGCGGCTTGTGGTCCTGCATCTGCAGCAAGCCGCCGAACTTCGAATCCATGGGTATGCCGGCTTTGAGCAGGGTGCCGTTGACCACTATGCTGCAGACCGTGGCCAGTCCGACACTGTCCGGCGGGACTATGAAATCGCCGATCTTCTCGCCGGCGCGTTCGGCTACCACCAGGTTACTCACAGTCAAACGCGAGCTTATCACCGGTTTCATTAATTGCAGAGCTTTCTGGAAATCGGCCCTTTTGAAAACAGTGATGTTGACAGGGACCATACCCGATCGCCTCTCCAGGTCGAAGGTGGTACGAAAGGCCAGAAGCTCGATGCGCGACAGCGCAAATCCTACCTTGTCCCTGACCATGCCCTGCTTCAACTCCTTTTGCCCCTGAGGTGTGATGACACGGCCGTCGCGACGGCCTGCCAGACGCGTCAGGCCTTGCTCATCCATCATCCTGAGGTGATAGCGCACCGCCCTCTCACCCAGGTCGATGCCCAGGTCCTTGAGCTTGCGGGCGATTACGATGGAGCCCACCGGCTCTTCCTCGCCGGCCAGTACCTTGAGGATGGAGAGGGCTTTCCTCTCTACGTCCTGTGTTTCAAATGTCATTTTCTTACGGTTAGCGGAAACCTATTGCCGTATAATAGCAAAATTAGCAGGTGGATGTCAATAGCCATTTCAGGGTGGCGCCGGAGAACTGCAGGCAATGCTTTACTCGCTGCCCAATCCTGTCAAATCCAGGCATATTGCGAGGCTGTACTGGAGCACAACGAATGCAAGCCCGGTTGACCTTATGGACGACAACAATGAATATATTAAGAAGGACGCGGAGAAATCGGGCTACTACGATGTCGTCCTGTCCGTGACAAGCACGTGCAATCTAAGGGTGACGGGCCCCTCGGATACACTCGACCTGCGCTACGCTATCAAGGTGGAGTGAAAAGCGGTATCAGATGTTACTTAGATTCCAGTATTTTATCCGCTTCTTCTTTATCGACTTCGCCGACAAAGCATATTCCGCTGATTTTAGCCGCTTCATCTGTCAGTGCTGTGATGTCATCCCGGCTGATATGTTTCAGGGCGAATTTACGTGAGCCGGCCATCATCTGGCGCAGGCCCTGCGTCAGCCTTTGCATATAAGTGTACAGTCCAAGTGCGCCCGTCGGTATCTTTTCGAAGTCGTTTCCGAATTTCTGCTTTAATTCCGATGCGGTGATAAATACTTCCTCAGACGTTGAGCCGAACCTTTCAATATATACAGGCACCTGTTTTTCCGCCATCCGTTTGCCGATGGTCTTGCCAACCATGGCGGCTGCCATTGGCGCCCTGGCCATGGTTATAGCCTTCACGTAGGGTGCGCCCAGCGCCAATCCCTTGAATATCTGGTCTTCAAAGACAAAACCGCCGGCGATAGCAAGGTCAGGCACATACTCTTTTCTCCGTGCGAGCTTGTCGGCATATTTGTATAGCATCGACCACAGAGGCACTCCCGGTATGCCCCACTCGTTCATCATCCTCCAGGGGCTCATGCCTGTGCCTCCGCCTGCGCCATCTACAGTGAGCAGGTCGATTTTTGCTATTGAGGCAAACTTCAGCGCCCTTGCCAGATCAGCCGGCCTGTAGGCCCCCGTCTTCAGCGATATGTATTTAGCTCCTGCTTTACGTAGCTCTTCTATTCTCTTAAGGAACGCCTCTTCGTTAACCATACCTACCCTGGAATGCCTTTCAAATTCCCTGAATCTCCCTTGCTTGAAGGCTTCGGCTACTGCTTCAGAATCCGGGTCGGGAAGCAATATGTAACCCCTCTGCTTGAGGAGCCGGGCCTTATTCAGATCTTCGATCTTGACCTCGCCGCCGATGTCCTTGGCGCCCTGTCCCCACTTGAGTTCGACATGTTCAATGCCCAGTCGGGATAAGGCATATTCCTGAACGCCCAGCATGGTGTCCTCAATGTTAGCCTGAACGATTACGGCGCCGTAGCTGTCCTGCTGCCAGTCTCTATACAATTTTATCCTGCGTTCAAGCTCCGGGGAATTAACCACCTTGCCATTCTTTATTTCTGCCTTTGGATCCATCCCGCAGACGTTTTCGCCGATGGTGAGCGGTATTCCTGTTATGGCGGATCCCACAGCCAGCCCCTCCCAGTTATTCTGGGCGACGGCTGTCGAGCCCATGGCCCCGATGATAACAGGCAGTTTCGTTTTAATCCCCTTATCAAGCCCGAGCGTATTCTCCAGGTTTACGTTGGCGAAGATAGCCTTCTCGGAGCTTGCTTCAATGCCATAAGCGCCGATTACGGTTCCCAGGATAGAGAAGTGCGACAGGTCCACCGGGTAATTCTTCTCTGCACCGGTAGTGATGATGCCAAAGGGCTGCGGATAGATTGCCTCCGCACCCCTGTAAGCCGATTTCCCTATTTCACACATCCCGATGCATCCGTCTACACAAGTAACGCACATTCCACTTATCGGGCTGATGGAACCCTCAGTCCTATTTTTGGACAGTGTAGCTGCAGATGCATTTATCCTTGATATAACCATTATCCCCTCTCCTTTTTAAATACTTATCGCTATCGGTCTCACACTTTATTTTCCGACTTAGCCGGGCTCTTTTTAACTTCCCTTATACATGTCCCGCAATCGCCCGAGGAACCCATATAGCACATCTGGTCCGGGTAGAACTCAAGGCAGGTAGGCTCAGGGCGGAGGCAGCTCCCGCAGACGACGTTAGTTGCGTCCGGCCCCTGGCAGCGGAGCTGACAGGCAGGGCAGATATACATGCAGGCGCCGCAATGACGGCAAACCTCGGATTGGCGGTCGAACGGCGTTGTTATCTGAATCTTCCCCCCTCTGCTGACAAAACCTATGGCTTTGGCGTTCATTTGTTCGGCGCACATCCTCACACACAGACCGCAATATATACAGTCGTCATGATCAACTTTAAATCTCACCCTCTGGACATTAAGCGCCGACGCAAGGTCCTGAATGGTCTTGGAACTCGGGCAGGTTGATAACAATAACTCAACCATCACCTTCCTGGCGGCTACCACCCTCCTGGAATGGGTCCTGACAACCAGACCTTCGGCAACAGGGTAGGTGCAGGAGCTTACCAGCTTGGTGCTTTCGCCTTCACCTATCTCCACGACACACAGGCGGCACCCTCCCCATGGGGAAAGCCCGTCGTTGTAACACAAGGTGGGTATTTCTATGCCGTAGAACCTGGCTGTTTCCAGCAGGCTCCACCACTCCTCAGCCCGAACGTCTGCGCCGTTTAATCTAAGTGTCAACATTTATCTCTCACCTCTGCCCTCAGTGGTTCAGCGCTTCTCCAAATCACATCTCAGGCATCGTTCTGTTTCTTCAACCGCCTTAGCTTGATCATAGCCAAGCTCCACCAGGGCAAAGCCATTCCGTTTATCGGGCGCTAACATACACATCGGCGGACGGCGCCGCTCCCCTCCTTCGACGGTAAAAGGCCTTATCTCTTCCGGGGGCGCGAGATGTTCATCTATATCTCCCCTGCCGCCGAGATGCCTGTCTATAGCAATAGCGGCCTGCCTTCCCGCCGCAATCGCTTCTATTACCGATGCCGGCCCGCTTACGACATCGCCCCCGGCGTAGACACCCTCTCTGGAAGTAGCCAGTGTGTCGGGATCCACCTCGATTTCCCCTCCTTTCCCTAGCGTCAACCCGTAGCCGCCGGGAACCTGGGGATGATCACCGATATTCTTTATTATCGTGTCATACTCGCACACAAACTCGCTGCCTTTAATCGGCACAGGCCGCCGCCTGCCGCTTTCATCTATACTGCCTAATTCCATCCGCACAAACTCAACCCTCAACCTGCCGTCCGATCTGGTAATCCTGACCGGCGTTACCAGGAAATCCAGCTTCACCCCTTCTTCAATAGCCTCCCTGACTTCTTCGGCGCTGGCCGGCATGGCAGCGTAAGTGCGGCGGTAGGCGATGCCGACTTCTTTAACTCCCAGGCGAAGCGCAGTCCGTGCAGAGTCTATGGCCGCATTTCCTCCACCTACCACCAGAACCTTGTTACCGAGTTTCATCTTAACGCCCAGGTTCACATCCCTGAGAAAATCGATGCCATTCAGCACTGCTGCATCGTCTTCACCCTCTATCCCCATATCCCTGCTGCGATAGGCGCCGATACCGGTGAAGATCGCAGCGTAACCCTGCTTGAACAAATCGTCCAGCGACTCAACCCTGCTGTTCACCTTTATATTTACGCCAACCGTCTTTATCTCTCCAATCTCACTATCGAGGACCTCCCTGGGTAACCTGAACTCCGGTATCCCCAGCCGCATCATGCCGCCGGTTACCGAAGTCGCTTCAAAAACCGTGACCTCATGCCCCTGCTTGGCCAGATAATACGCCGCGGTGAGCCCTGCCGGCCCCGAGCCTATCACGGCCACCTTCTTACCCGATGGGGGTAAAATCCTGGATTTCTTTTTCCACGATCCGGTGTCATGGTCGGCTGCAAATCGCTTCAGCATTTTTATCGCCAGCGCTTCATCTACTTCGCCACGCCTGCATTTCTGCTCGCAAAAATGAAGGCAAACGTAACCGAGCACCGCCGGAAAGGGGACCTTTTCTCGAATTACGGCTACCGCCTCGCCCAATTTGCCATCATGGATCAGCCGAATATAGCGGGGAACATCTATCCCTGCCGGGCAGGCATTCTGACAGGGCGACTTGACCAGCGCCTTGCATACCCCGGCGCGGCAACGGTGCTTTTTTATATGCTCCTCATACTCTTCCCTGAAATAACGGATAGTCGCCAGGACGGGATTGCCGGCAGTCTGGCCCAGGCCGCAAAGGGATACATCTCTTACGGTGGAGGCCAATTCCTCTAGCAGTTCAATGTCGCCTTCCCTGCCTTTTCCCTCCGTTATGTCGGTCAATATCTCCAGCATTCTCTGAGTACCCATGCGGCAGGAAAGGCATTTGCCGCAGGACTCATCATTGAGAAAACCGGTGTAATAGCGGGCAATATCCACCATGCAGGTGTTCTCGTCCATCACTATCATCCCGCCCGAACCCATGATCGAGCCTACTTTCTTCAGGCTTTCGTAGTCGATGGGCAGGTCGAGCTGTGAAGAAGGTATACATCCGCCCGAAGGGCCACCGGTCTGGACAGCCTTGAACTGCCTGTTGCCCGGTATGCCTCCACCGATGTCGTAGATAATTTCGCGCAGCGTTGTCCCTAACGGGACCTCAACAAGGCCCGTATTGTTTATCTTTCCCACCAGCGAAAATATCTTTGTGCCCTTGCTTTTTTCGGTCCCTATCTGTGAATACCAGCTTGCCCCCTTTGTCATTATCAAAGGGACGGCAGCCCAGGTTTCAACGTTATTGATATTAGTGGGCTTGTTCCACAGCCCACGCTGGGCCGGGAAGGGCGGCCTCTGACTGGGCGTACCTCTTTTCCCTTCAATTGAAGCGATAAGGGCGGTCTCCTCTCCGCAGACAAAAGCGCCCGCCCCCATTGAGATCGTTATATTGAAGCTAAAGCCGGAACCCACTATGTTATCGCCCAGCAATCCGTATTCCCGCGCCTTTTCAATTGCTATTTTGCAGTGTCTCACAGCCAACGGGTATTCATCACGCACGTAGATTATGCCCTCCCCCGCCCCTATTGCATAACCTCCCACTATCATCCCCTCAATCACGCTGTGAGGATTCCCCTCCAGAAGACTGCGATTCATGTATGCGCCCGGATCCCCCTCATCGGCGTTGCAGATCACATACTTCACGTCTCCCTTTGCTTTCCTGCAAAGCTCCCACTTTCCCCCCGTGGGAAAACCGGCGCCGCCGCGGCCACGGAGACCGGATTTTTTTACCTCTTCAATCACTTCATCCGGAGTCATGCGGAGAAGAACCTTGCTCTGCGCGGAATAACCCCCGTCAGCGATATAATCTTTGATCTCAGTAGGGTCAATTTCTCCGTTGGCACCCAAGATAATTCGCGTTTGTTTCTTGTAGAAGGGGACATCGGGCTCATAGATTATTTTCTTACCAGTCAGGGGATCGACATAGAGCAACCGCTCAATGATATTGCCCTTGACTGCGGTTTCCGAGATAATTTCCGGGATATCGTCAGGTCTCACTCCCTGATAGAAGATCCTCTGTGGCCCGATGACTACAATCGGTCCCCTTTCGCAGAAACCGTGGCAACCCGTTTCCTTTAGCTGCACATTTATTTGCAGTCCCTGCCTTTCGATTTCTTGTATGAAAGTATCCCTGACTTCGTCACTTCCGGCAGCACGGCAACCGGTGCCTGCGCACAACGATATGCACGTTACGGTAGATGATCTCCCTGCGATTATTCTCTTGCGCAGGTCCTCCAGATCACCGGCGGTTTGTATTCGCTCTATTTCACTTTGGATAGACATTGCTTCTCACCCAATGTTTTCAAGACGGACTCAATTTTTGCCGGAGACATCTGTCCGTAGTATTTTTTATCTACAACCATAACCGGCCCTATGGCACAGCACCCCAAGCACATCACCGTCTCCAGAGAGTATTCGCCATTTTCGCTGGTCTCCCCGGGTTGTATGCCCAGCCTGCGTTCCGTCTCTTCCAGAATTCTTTTGGAGCCTCTGACATGACAGGCGGTGCCAAGACACACTTTAATATGATGCCGCCCCCTGGGTATAAGGCTGAAAGACCTGTAAAAGGTAGCGACGCCGTATACGTCGATGAGCGACATGCCGAGCTTTACGGCAATTTCTCTCAACATTTCTTCGGGCAGGAAACCGCATTCCGACTGGACGTCCTGTAACATCGAGAGCAGGTTTCCACTGTTTTCTTTGTCAGATAATCCCATCGTTACACGCTCCAAAATATTGGCCCTTTTTCTGAGCCTGCGTATTTCAGGTGATGTCAGGGCTGCAACGCCATACCTGGATAGGATGCTGATAAATGGATTTAAGCAGCGCTGCATAACCTGTGCGGTTCTTTACATCTGCATCGTCAATCACCTGAACATCGAGCACACGTTCCACGTTGACAAGTCCCAGCATATGCCTGTGGTGATGCACCATTGCATGATCTACGGTTTCCACCAAGGCGTGCACAGCCTTTGTCTTGCGCTCCACCCAGACGATCATGCGGATAAGCGAAAATGACGAGGTATTTTCAATACAGTCTTCCTCGGCTGTAGCACCGTCAAAATCGTGGGCATAAACTGCCCTGACGTTTTTATCCCAAGAACCCAGGAGCTCTCCCAACTGCTTGGCGATGTTGTAATTGTAATAGCTGAACGCCATGCAGTCGCCTTTTTTCATGAGGGCTATCAAGTCCTTTACGTTGCCAAGCCCCATTTTACCGGCGGCGGTTTTCAGGGCTTTTTTCACGACGGATTCGATAGTAATTACAGGGTCCAACTGACGGGGCAAGGATGTTTTAAGTTCTTCATTATGCCGCTTCTCGTGCTTATCAATCAGATTCCTATCCAATTCATCCTCCTGCAGCAAATACATTTTCCCAGGATATCGTTTAATCCAACGCCACTATCATAGTCCTGAGTCCATGAAAATCTCATAAAAAACAGGTATCATTTCATGAAAAATTCATGAAAAAGCAGGGCTGCAGCCAGGATATAAATGCGGATATACGATGATTAACCGGGGTGAAGCTTAGCGGCGGGGCAGCTTGTACCTATTCTTTGCCCTGACAGACCAGTGTGTATCCGATCCCGGGTGAGGTAATAATATATTTAGGATCGGAGGGGTCTTTTTCCAATTTTATCCTGAGGTAGCGTATATAGGCGCGCAGATAGTCGATGTCATCCCGATATTCCTGCCCCCACACCGCACTCAGCAAGTCCCGATGCAGCATGACCCGGTTGGAGTTGAGGGCGAGCTGGCGAAGCAGTGAATATTCAGTGCGGGTTAAGGGCACATCCTTGCCGCTGAGTTTGACACTGTGACGGGCGAGATCGATAAACAACTCCCCACATTCCAAGGGGGCGGCTATTGCTTCATTGGGCCGGCCGGTACGGCGTAAGACCGCCCGCACACGTGCCACCAACTCCTTGGCGCTGAACGGCTTGGTCAGGTAATCATCGGCCCCCGCGTCGAAACCGTGCAGCTTATCGCTCTCTTTCGCCTTCGCAGTTAGCATGATAATGGGTACATCCGAGAACTGGCGGATGTGTCGGCATACCTCATAACCATCGAGGCCCCGGGGAAACATGATGTCGAGCAAGACGAGGTCCGGCTGCTCCACAGCCGTCATTTCGATAGCCGCCTCGCCATTGCCGGCAGCAATGACGTCATAGCCGACAGCCCGTAATACTTCAGTGACCAGGCGTATTATTTGCGGCTGATCTTCAACGACTAAGATTTTCTCTTTTATATTGTTCACGTTCAGTCTACCAAATCTTGTCTTGGCCCCTTTAACGGCAAACTAATGTAAAAAATGCTGCCCTGTTTCAGTTGACTCTCTGCCCAAATACGACCACCATGCGCCTCGACAATGGCACGGCTTATGGGCAGCCCTAATCCTGTGCCTATGATCTGAGTTCCTGAGTTCGACTTGGCGCGAAAGAATCTATCAAACAGCCGGTTAAGGTCTTCCGGAGCAATTCCTACGCCCTCATCGGCCACGCTGATCACAGCATTGTCTTTTATTATTCTTCCACGCAAAACAATCAACCCGCCTTCAGGTGAATATTTGGCGGCATTATCCAACAACTGGCGAAGCACCTGCAAGATACGATCGGGGTCAGCATCAACCAACGGGAATTCACTGGCAAAATCAACGAGTAAAAAATGTTTGGGAAAGCGATGCCGTACCTCATCAGCGGCTTTTTTAGCCAGGCGGGGCAGTCTAACAGGCTGGATATCGATTTTTAGAGTGCCTGCGTCGATGGTGGAAGACTCCAAAAAATCAGAGATCAGGTTTTCGAGGACGTCACATTCCCTTTCGATGATTTCTAAGAATTCCCGCTGCGTCTCGGGTTTGAAAGCAGCTTCTTCCATCAGCAGTGCGGTAGAATAACCTTTGATCGATGTTAACGGGGTACGCATCTCGTGAGCCACGGTGGAGATAAGCTCGGTCTGGTGATCGTCACCGCTGCCCAATGTCCCGTTAACTCCTGAATCTTTGCTCAAAGCAGCGTTTTCCATGGCCAGAGTGAGTAAATTAGCTATGACCTGGAAAAATGAAGCATTCTTACGGGTAAACCTGGTCCCGCGCCCCAGATTCAAGAGTGTCAAAATGCCAATTTTGACCCTGTCTGTTTTTAGCGGTATGCAGACAACAGATGACGGTGAATCCAAACCCGGAATTTTCGTGCCGAATATTTTTTTAGCAGCAGCTCCGATATTTGATATCGCTTTACCGGCCGGGTACATTTCGCTTTTTCCTGTCTGAAATACCCTGCCAACCAGCTCTTTGCCTGTATTTAATCGAAACTGCTTCAAAGTATCAGGGTCTAAGCCGGAGGCGCCATAAGCAATCAATCGGTCAATCGAAGAATCGTTGATCCACACGATACCAACATCAGCGGCTTCCAACCTGTGAATGAGATAGTCCAATACTGATTTTACCGCGGTTTCTGTTTCCCGGCCGCTGATTAAGATTTTAGATACGTTTTCAATGGCTGATAACCACCTGATCTCAGATAATGTTTGAGTCTGCTTAGACATACTGTTGCCTATGGACATGTCGTGATACTATGCCGTTTGAGCTAAGTAGCAAATACCCATCCATTTTACCTATCATAACGATGCGACTCAAATTTAACGCATGATACTCTTATGGCAATAACCTTCCCCCGGTGTTAGCATAACCAGCTGATTGTCGCATGAAAAATTGGGGTCATACGCTTTCAAGATTGACGCACGGTAGCGGACAATATCCTGATAAACCCAATGCACAGGGCCGTGATTGCACGTAGGAAAATTGCTTTGTTGAAGTATGCCAGCGTGTATCACCCATAAGTGGGAAACTGGGCTGCGGCAACGTCAATTATTTGCAGCAGATATCAAGGAAACAGACGGCCTTGTGAACGGTTGGGTCGGCCAGTATATGCGCGTACAGGCCGGTTGAGCTGCGGGTGACGTCGATAAGGTGAATGATCTCGGCGAATTCGGACACCTCGGGCAATATTTCTGTGAGCACGTTCGCCGAGCTATAGAAAAACGTGTCGTTAAACTTCGTTTCGGGATCGGATGGATAGACCGGAAGGTACATGATGCCGGATTCCACCAGGTCCTGGAAGAAGTGCGTTCCGTAAGAAACCTCCGGCATATGACCTTTTTCCTCACGCGCCATCTCCACCAGTACTGACGTATTGTCGATATCGGCATAGCCCACGTTTACGCCCAGGTTGACGTTGCTGCTTCCCCACCTGCCGGGCCCCATCATGATTATCCTGCCGTCAACCACATCGGGATGACGGTTGATCTTGCCCACGGCGCGGCCCAGTGATTTTTTAACGTCCAGGGAATCGACGGCCGCATATTTTTCGGGATCGATGAAGAGGATGTAGCGGATGTTGTGCAAGGCGCCGCCGCTGATGAACCGGTTGGAAGTGAAGAGCAACCTTTCATCCGGGATGTGTTCGGGGAACTCTACGTGGCCGGCTGTGCCGGGCAGCCTCAGCGAGCGGCACTGCAGCAGGTTGATCCTGACCTGGCCATCAGGGTCCACCCGCGCAGTGAACTCGGTATCAACCGGCTGCCCGTAAGCCTGTTCCAGCCTCTCCAGCATAACGTCCATGGTTTTTATAAACGTCGTCCGGTTGATGAAATTATTGAATGTCAGCACCAGGTCGTCGGCCCGGCCGCGCGGGAAGTTGCCTACCGGCTCCCTGGTATAGCCGTCCTCCACCAGCGAGGCAATAAGGTTGAGATCAGGGTAATCACAATCAACCAGCAATTCGCTTACCGGGATCGATTCGAAGCTGTTGCTCTCGATGTTGAGGACGTCGGCCGTGTGCTGCGAATATTTAACGATCTTCGTCCCGGCTTCCGGCCTCAGTTGCGGGTGGCTGACCGCCACGATACGGGTATAATCGCCGCCGATGCGATTAACGGCATGCGTGCCCAGTCCGAAGACCAGACGGATCATTCCCTTGTTGGGATCGATCCTGTTCGACCATGCATACAGGTTGTGCGAGAATGCCACGCCGGCCAGCGGCGGGAAGAAATATTGCTTATAGGGCATACCGGAGACGCGCTGCACCAGTATTGCCATTTGCTCATCGTTTTCGCCCAGGCCCTGCTTGTGCCGGTAGGACAGGGCGTCGGGATTGATGGCGCTGGCGTAGACCAGCTTAACAGCGTGCAGAAAGGCCTGCATGCGCTGCTCTGGGTTGCCCTGGTTGGCGCAGAACTCGCTGCGATACTTGCCGGCGAAGGCGTTGCCGAACCTGTCTTCCAGCAGGCTGCTGGACCGTACGATGATGGGCGCCTGGCCGAAGTAATCCAGCATATCGCTGAACTGGTCCATAATATTTGAGGGGAATTGCCCCTGCAGGAAGCGGCGTTCCACTTCCTCGAATTCTTCGTAGGACATTTGCGAATCGCGGGTGAGCTGCATGCGCAGCTGGAAAAGGTTGTTCTTGACCAGGAAGGTGAAGAAGACGTCCGAGCCGATGTAAAAAGAGTCGTGCGCTTCGAGCACCTGCGAAAAATCCGGTGTTTTATCGCCGGAAAGCAGAATGCGTCGCGAAAGCAGCATGCCTGCTGCTTTGCCGCCTATGCGCCCGGTCCCGATCAACCTGTTTCGTATGGCGGTGAGGTCGTCGATGGTGAAGTGCTGGCCCGCCAGTCTGTTGAAGGAAGGGTGGTCGCCGATCATCATGCGGATCAGCTCCTGCTTGAGCGGTGCGATCTCGGGCGAGTCGGCCTCCTTCTCCTCCGCGCCGGCCCGGTGCTGGAGCAGCCGGTCGTAGACCACCTCCCAGGGCGCCATGGATACGATCGACGAGGTAAGCGGCTGTTTGAGCGCACTGGAGGATACGGCGGCCGCGTCGTCGCTGATGGAGACGGGCGTCCAACCGTTCTCCGATACACGGTGCGGCAGGAACATCTGGGAGGAGTAGCGGTTCCATACCTTGATGGGGTGTATGTACATGGCTTCCCGCGCATGATAAACGTCTATCAGTATTTGCGTTGTATCGCGGATGCGCGCCACCGCCGTATGCAGATGCTTGCCGCGCGTCAGGGCGAAGTATGCAACGGGGCCGAGCTCGAAAATGTAAGGGCAGGTGACCATGAAAAAGTTGGCCAACAGCTCGTCAGTGGCCCATGTTCCCACCAGCGATGAGAGGTTGTCGAAGATGATGCGGGCATCCCTGCTGCAGCACTTTATAGTGTTATGCACTTCACCGGAAAAGTAGTCGAATCCCGGTGCGGGGTCTATGTTCACCACGCTGACACCCTGTATATCAGGCAAGATGGGGGGATGTGAGCCGAACCTGAAGTAGATACACTCGAGATTCCCGGCTATGGCCTCGCGCGCAAACCTCTCTGCGAAAAAGGAATAATCCTGCAGGTCATCGATCTGCCAGACGATGTTATCGCCAGCCAGCAGCCCCTGCAACAGATCATTAAGATCTTTTATGCCCGTGCTTATTTCCAAGTCAGCATGCTCCCGGATTGGTGCGCCAGCTAAATATACAGGATTGCAGTCCTTCTCACAATTGCAGAGGCATAACAGCGATGATGCTAATTTGCCCGGATATAAGTATAATTAAGCGATTATTACTTGAAGGATTGAAATGATAGAAGATATTTTACCCGGACTCTATAAAATCGAGCTGCCGCTGCCTAAGAACCCGCTCAAATCGGTCAATTGCTACGTTATCAGGGGCAGTGACAGGAACCTCATCATCGATACAGGGATGAACCGCCCGGAATGTAAGGAAGTGATGTTCCCCGCGTTGCAAAAGCTGGGCATCGACCTTAACAGGACCGACCTGTTTGTCACGCACCTGCATGCCGACCATTTCGGCCTGACGGGGGACCTGGCAACCGACAGCTCGAAATGCTATTTCGGTCGGGCTGAGACAAAGATTGTGAAAGGCCCGCGCCACTGGGCCGACCTGCTGGAATATTACACGGCCAACGGGTTCCCGGTCGAGGTCCTCAAGGAGTCGATGGCGAAGCACCCCGGCTACCTCTACAGCCCCAGCCGCCTGGTGGATATCACCGAGGTGGACGACGGGCAGGTTATAGAGGTGGGAGGCTACGCTCTGAGGTGCATCGAGACCCCGGGCCATTCGCCGGGGCATATGTGCCTTTATGACGAAGGCAAGAAGATACTGTTCTCGGGCGACCACATCCTCTTCGATATCACGCCCAATATCGCCCACTGGCCGGAGATGGGCGATGCTCTGGGTGACTATTTGCAGAGCCTCGAAAAGGTCGTAACACTGGACGTCGAACTGGTGCTGCCGGCGCACCGCAGGTCGTGGCACGAGCACAGGCAGCGCATCGAGGAGCTCAAACAGCATCACAAGGTGAGGCTGGAGGAGGCCATCGCCGCGCTTGAGGAGGGTGATATGACTGCATACGAGGTCGCGCCATATATCACCTGGAAGATCGAGGCTAAAGAATGGAAAGATTTCCCCATAGTGCAGCAATGGTTCGCCATGGGCGAGACCATCGCGCACCTGGTTTACCTGCTCGAAAGGGGTAGGGTGCAGACGTATACAGAGGACGGTACTACCTACTATGCGCTGGCCTGATGCCGCTGCAACAGCCGGACGTGGTAAACTAAATAAAGTGAAATTTCATTAATCAGGTTGTAGAGATATGTCTAATATACGCTACCGGACGGGTGAGGGGGAGCTCATCCCCATCATCGTCATCATAATCATCAATGTGCTTGTTTACCTCGGCGTAAATATCGCCGCCTTTAACGGCGCCAACATCATTCCATACCTTGGATTGTATGGATCGTGGAGCGGCCTGATTGAGCGGCCGTGGACACTCATCACATACATGTTTACGCAGGCGGATTTTATGCATCTGCTGACCAATATGCTGACTTTCTATTTTTTCGGCAGCTTCCTCAACCGCGTTGCGGGCATTAATAATTTCCTCCTGATTTACTTTGGCGGCGGTATTCTCGGGGGGCTCTTTGTCCTCGCGTTATCATCGCCCTATGTCGCAACCATCGGTGCGTCGGGGGCGGTCTTTGCCATCGGCGGGGCGCTGGCTATAGTTGCGCCCAAGGTAAAAGTGTTCATCTTCCCCATACCGGTCCCCATGCCGCTGTGGGTCGCCGTAGCCATCGGTTTCCTTATCCTGCTGCCCTTCTCATTCATATCATGGCAGGGGCACCTGGGCGGGCTGCTCTTCGGCCTGCTGGCAGGCCTTTACCTCAGGCACAGGCTGAAAATCGCCGTATGATGCGCTCTTTGGCAAGCCGGGCCGGCAGGATGCCTTGCTACTGCCAGGCTGCGGCAACCGTGCCGTCCTGCGACCGCCGGTATGGGAGCCAGGCCAGGCCGACCAGTTTGATTACTATGTCCTTTTTAGCCGGCCGCAGGGATATCTTCTGCAGCTCTTCTGTGGCCGGGTCGGTCTTTGCAGCGAGCTCGTCCAGCTCGGCCTTAAACTCCGCTTCCATATCTTCCAGCGTTTGCTGATGCGTCGCCACGCTGTCCTTGGCGCGATTAACGTCATCCTTCTCCTTAAAAATGCGGCCGGCGCTTTTGGCCGTCGTTGCGGCCTTGCCTATGGTGCCTGCTCCCAGGCCCTTGCCCATGAACGCCCCCAACAGTGTAGAGCCGACGTTGATCACGGTCTGCATCTGCTGCTGCTTCTGCTGCTCGGCTTCACGGTCCACGGCCTGCTGCGCTTTACGAACCCTCTCTTCCAGCGTATTTATCTTGGCCTGGTATTTCTTCTTCAGTTTATCAACCATGTCGTCGCGCTGTTCCCGGGCGCTCTGGCCGACCCTGATCCTGAAGTCCCGCTCCGATTCGCCTGGTTTGGATACCTGTTTATAGGTCGGGCTCTTGAGAAGCTCGTATTTCTTGCTGCCGTAAAGCCATGTGGCGAACGCCTTGCTCCAGTTGTCGTAGCTGCGCGCCTTGCCCGCCACTGCCGGCAGATTCCCGAACTGGGCTCCCTCGCGGGGCGCCTTCTCCAGGTCGGAGATGCTGAACCCGGCCTCCCTGGCGTTGTCCCAGTTCACCGGTATTGGATCGTCGGTAATATCTGTGACTGCCGCAGTATCATCCGTCGTATCTATACCTGACCTGGTATCGATGAAATGCACCTGCGCAACGCCAAGCACGGCCGGCCTGTATAAAAGGGTGCTTCCAGACTGGCTGCCCCTGGCGGGCACGAAGTATTGCGATACGTCGGGTGGGATCACGGGCCGGCCGGCCGGCGGTGTGGTGAATGCAGCCGCCTGGGCGGCGCGCGCCGCTGTTTTGGGCATCTGGGCTTTGACCGGGTCCATCAGAACCTTGATCTGGGTGCGGGTGAGTGGTCCCCTCAGGTAGGACATGGCCCAGCGGGTTTCCAATACCGTCGGCTCGTCGTCGTGGACGTTGTTCATGAGGAAGACACGGTTGCCCAGGCCGGCCAGCGTCTGCTCCATGGCCTGGCGGTCGAACTTCGCCCCCTGGCTGGCTGACGCGCCCTCGAGCCCTTCCAGCACGCGCGCCTTGTCGCGCTCGGTCTGCAGCCGTCCCAGCAGCCAGGTGCCGCAATTGGAGAGCCCCTTGTAGTCGAGGTCTACCGGGTTCTGCGTGGCCAGCAGTATCCCCACGCCGAAGGCGCGGGCCTGCTTGAGAAGCGTCAGCAAGGGCTGTTTGGATGGCGGGTTGGCCACCGGCGGGAAATAGCCGAAGATCTCGTCCATGTAGACCATGGCGCGCAGGCTGGTGGTGCCCGGCTGCTGGCGCATCCAGGCCAGCACCTGGTTGAGCAGCAGGGACACAAAGAACATGCGCTCGGCGTCGCTGAGATGTGCGATGGAGAAGATCGACATGCGCGGCTTGCCCGACGGGCTGTAGAGCATCTGCCCGATATCGAGCGCCTCCCCCTCCAGCCACGCGTTGAAGCCGGGCGCCGCCAGCAGATTATTGATCAGCATGGCCAGCTCGAACCTGTCTTTGGCCGGGTAGAACGAGTCGAGGTCGATTACGCCGATCCTGCTTACGGGTGGTGACTGCACTTGCTGGATGAGGGCAGCCAGATCGAGGTCGATGCCCTGCCTCCAGGCATTATCGAGTATCGTCGAGATCAATATATGTTCCCTGCTCTTGATGGGGTCCGCGTCCTTGCCCACCAGTCCCAGCAGGCTGGTGACCGTGGAGTTGATCCTGTCCCTCAGCAGCTCGTCGTCCTCGATCAGCGCTGCAGGTGGCGCGGCAAACGATTTCAGTATGGAGACGGGGATCCCGGCTGTGCTGCCGGGTGTGTAAATCACGAAGTCGGCCGCCTGCTTGAGCTTGGCGATGCGGTCGCCGCTCTCCCCCCAGGATTCCAGCCCGTTCTTCCACATCTCGGCCTGTTTGGCCGCGAAGTCCTGCGGCGAAAGGCCCTTGCGGCGGGCATCGTCCTCGTTGATCCAGGGCAGGAAGTCCTCAGTCCTCAACTGGGGGAAGGTTAACATCATGTTGGGCATATCACCCTTGGGATCTATGATGATGGCCGGTATGCCGTCCAGGGCAGCCTCCTCCAGTATGGCGATGCAAAGCCCCGTCTTGCCGCTGCCGGTCATACCCACGCACACGCCGTGTGTAACCATGTTCTTGGAATCGTAAAGGACGAGGCTTTCGCCCGATTTCTTGCTGGCCAGGTCATATTCCCTGCCGAGGTAAAACACACCCAGTTTCTCGAAGTCTTCCATCTTTCGCCGCCTCTTTTTAATAATAACTATACTTTGCCCTCGTCTGAGATGTCGCCACCGCTGCACTGCTCCCGGCGCTGTCTCTGCTGCTCCTGTGCCAGGTATTCCATGGCGAATTCGCTGAATTTGATGACTCTCCCGTTCCTCACGCGTTTCTCGGGCTGTTCGATGTAGATGTTGAACATCTCGTCCAGGTCGATATCCACGCACAGGTCCAGCACCACCTTCTTTCCCCACTCGAAGCCTTCGCGGAATGGGTTCTTGTCGTGGTACTCCGGCTCGTGTATGTCGGTAAACAGGATTTTAACTTTTCTCATAACGTCCTTATATCATCATTGAGAGCCTGCAGGGGCGGGTCTTCAGACCCGCCCAAATTACTCGCACCGGGCGCACCTGAAGGTACACCCCTACCTGCACCTGATTTAATAATATGATGTTGCCGTTCAACTGTGCAAGCCCTCCTGCAGCGTTAAACCAGCGGGATGGTGGTGCCGGTTGCCGACGCGATGAGCTTGCCCTCCCGGTTTGTCACCTTGATCTCGGAAATGCATACGCGCCTGCCGCTTTTCATGACCCGGCACTCTGCGGTCAGCTCGTCTCCTGTGCCGGCTGCTGCTATGAAATGGATATTGAATTGCGACGCGACGTTGGGGCTGATCACCGAGTTGGTAGCATAGGCGAAAGCCTGGTCGGCCACCGCTGAGACGATACCGCCGAATACCGTGCCGTTGAAATTGATGTACTCAGGCTTCATCTGCATGGATACGCGGGCGAACCCCGGGGACAGCTCCAGTAACCTCATCCCCAGGAACTCCGCGACCGGCTCGTTTTTACCCATCTCGAGAAGATGTTTTAGTTCATCCGGCATATCCTTAATCATCCCCTTATATTTTATGCACAAAATACGGCTGTGTGCTATTATAGTACACGTTTTGTTCAGTTAGTGGATACTGAAGAGTGGCCGGTCATATATGAATAAAAAACGTTTCCCCAGGCAGATCTATCTCTGCTTACTGGTGGCTGCGGCTGTGGCGCTGCTGCCGTCAGGCTTATTGGACCCACCCTCGGCCGAAGCTGACCCCGGCATCATGCGCTGGGATACCGTTACCACTCCTAACTCGGTCCTCAACAAAAATGACATCCTGAACCCTTATATCGGCGATATTTTCACCGGCAGCGAGATACGCGACCTGGCCGTAGGAAATGACGGCAGGACACTGATGGCCGCCGTCACGGTTGATAACAGGACGATTCTCGGCGCCAATAATCCCGGTCCCCTGGGAGTTCTTTATACCACAGCCGACGGCGGCATCTCCTGGTCCACTGCGGCTTACCGGAGGCTGGCGGGCACCGGCGCCTGGCCGGTCGACAAGCACGTTTATAACGTCACCGTCGCCCCGGATGATGCCAGGATTTGGGCCGTTACGGCCGGCGCCACGGCCGCCGGGCCGGTCGAACTCTGGGTGACGACCGATGCAGGCGCAGCATGGAACAATGCCAATATCCCGGCCCTGGCGGCCGGTGAAGCTATCGGCGCCATGGACATATCTGCCGATTACGGCAACGCCCGCGATTTCATGTTTGCCACGCGCACAGGCGTCGGGCAGGGAAGGTTGTTTATCATGAAAGGCAGCGGATTCGGCTCCTGGGCGCAGCAGGCCGACCCCGAGGCTGCCATAGACTATTTCGCAACAAAGTTCTCTCCTACCTATAGCGGGGACAACTCCGTTGTTATGGTCTATGCCGATGATAACCGGACCAGCTATAACGTTGGTTTGCGGGATATAAGCGGCAACTCCATTTTATCCTACGTTTTTCCGGGCACAGGCATCGAGGTCTCCACCTCAGATAATCTATCCCCCTCCTACGATAACCTGGCTGTGGCGGACCTTTGCCTCCCCTCTGATTACAGCGGTATGTCACCGGCGCTCAGGCGCGCTTTTATCAGCCTTTATTCCACATTTCCCGATCCCGCTGATAATGCTACAGGTATATTCAGGATTGATAACCAGGTTCCTGCAATTCTCTACAACTCCTCCGCTGTCGCCAGCCGGCAGGTGTACAGCATAGCTTTTTTCGGGACGTATTCAACGGGTAAACTCCTGGCGGGTTTCGCTTTCGGCTCACCCTGTAATGCCATGGTCCCCACGTTGTTGATGGATACACCCTGCTTGTGCGCCGGATCATGCGGTTACGTATCTCTTAAGCCGCCTACAGGAGCTGGCAACCAGGGCAACTGCGGCAGCGATAATATTACGGTGTGCAGCGATAATTTGACGGGTGTCGGGGCCGCCCTGGTGGCCTGGAATCCCAATGGGTCGCTGGCCTATGCCGCCACCGGGTCGGGCATAATCGGCGACAATACCACCTGGTGGAACTCGCCTGTAAATCCCAGCCCCTGGATTTCTACTCTGATACCCAACGACGAATCGGCTTTTTCCATCAGCCGTAATAACGGCGACACCTGGAACCAGCTCTCGCTGATTGACACCACCATCGACTGGTTCAACGACGTCGCTGTGTCGGCGGACTGCACCACGCTGTATTTAGCGTCGGTGCACAGGAACGTGGGAGTAGGCTGTAATGAGTTCGATAGCGTCTGGCGCTCCACCATCAGCCCGGGCGTGGCCGCTCCCCTTCCTGCGCTGGCCCCCATCGGGACTTACTGGGAGAGGGTCTTCTTACACACCACATCGGCCTGCTGCCGCGTACCTCAGACAGACCTGCCCATTTTGCGCACGGTGCAGTCCTGCGCCGATTCCACTGACGGTGGTGTGGTGGCCTGGGCCGCCAGGTTCGCGCCTTCCTCTCTTTCGGGGGCAGGTGTAATGGCGTGGTCGCCCGATTATGGCGATTACTGGTCCGCCGTTACCCCCAGGTACATGGTGGAGGATTTCACATTCGAATCCAGCAGGGTCATGTACGTCTCCGGCGTAACCGGCATGGTGCAGAAGCTGGTGTATACCGGCACCGCCTGGTCCACCAACCTGCAGGGGGCAGATAGCGGCGTTATCCCCCATACCATCACCGCACGTAATGGCAAGGTGCTGGTGGGGGCCAACTGGCACTCCACACTGAATGGCACGCCAGTGTCCTACTCAGCCGACGGCGGCCTGAATTTTCAGACATACCGGAATGATATGCCTTTCAAAGGGAACGTACACGCCATATTTGACACGGATTTCGAGAATAACCGGTTTATCTACGCCGCGGTTGGTGACAACGTAACAGGCACTGTTTATCGCAATACCGTGCCGGTCTTCACACGCTGGGCCGATAATGACATGATGGACGTGACCAATGGAGCAACAGGTTCAAATTGGTTGGCTGAGACTCCCCCTGTTGGTCCCAACCCTCCTCACCTGCGGGGCTATTACGGCATTGTAATGGCTTTCACCGGGAATGGGCAACCTGCCTTATATGCTGCGCACGATAATATAACCACGACTCATTTTGGCCTTACCACTTCGAACAGCGCGGTTTGCAGGACGCTGGAACCGCGAAACGGTATGCCCAAGCCGGGAATTTACTGGGACTGCCTGGACATCTTCCAACCCCCGACTCAGACCGGGGTGCATTTTACGCTGGAGCCTACTTCGCTCAAGGCCTGCGGTTGTTGCTCGCCCAATACCAATACATCGTTATGGGCCATCGATAACCAGTCCGGATTCAGCCTGGATAGTATTAATATTAGTTACAGCGGCAACATAAATGCCTTTATTGCCGCCTGGTCGGGCGTTCTCAATGGCCGTTATATGAAGACACCCGGTTATAATCCGGGCCAGAGGCAGGGTATGCTGTGGGCATACACTGACTGCCTGGCCAAGAAGGGTCCCGTGCTGAGAATGCCCGCCGATGGGGCTCTGGTGGGAGCTGACCCGGTGACGGGTCGCAACCAGCAGATCGACCTGTTATGGGAGCAGCTTTGCCTATCCACAGTTTACGACCTGCAGATAGCCAAGGATAAAGAGTTTACGCTGAGGATCAACCCCGCGGTCTCCAACGCTCGCAATATCGAGGCAGTCACCGGCTCTATCAGGGCCAGCATGGATGAGGTCAATATGACAAAGCCGGGGATGTGGCTTTCCCCTGCGGCGTTGCCTGAGGCCGGGGCGGTTTATTACTGGAGGATAAGGACCTACCGCTCGGCCACCGGGCAGATTGCGGTCAGTCCGTGGTCGGATGTACGCAGCTTCAGCGTTAAGCCGGGATTTATCGTCAATTCACCTTACTACGGCGTGCAGTTGCTGGCCCCCGACAACGGGTGCATGGGCTGCAAGATCAGGCCTGCTTCGTTCTCCTGGTCGCCGTGGAAGGAGGCCACAAAATATGAGTTCGTTCTGTCGGAAGACTCCGAATTCAGCCAGGTCTTGAAACAGGTAAGCACCTCCTCGACCGGGTACGAGTATGACGGGACGCTGGACTACGATACCAACTACTTCTGGAGAGTGAGGGCGACCGAGGTGAACGGCCAGGCCATCCCCAGCGATTGGAGCGCGACCTTCAGCTTCCGCACTGAGCAGGCGCCGGCGGAGCCCGAAGGACATGCATCCGGGCAGGAAACCCCGCTGTGGGTATGGCTCATCATCGGGCTTGGCACGGTGCTGGTTATCGTAACGCTTGTTCTGATCCTCAGGACCCGCAGACAGATCTGACCTTATTGTGATGTCATTGCGGGGAGCATAGCGACGAAGCAATCTCAAGGTCTTATGCTTTCGGTTTAGAAAATTATTTCGCTTCGCTCGCAATGACATGGGACCAAGGCGCAATGACAGGGTAATAAAAGCCCACAATTAGATTCTCTTTCAGCGATGTTTAACTATGAGAATATCCGATGAATGCCATGATTGTCTGAAGAATCTGGCCCACCAGGCCTCCGCTTTCGCCACCGACGACCCTGCCCTGTGTGAGGATTCCAGGCGCGCCGCCGAGAAGGTGATCAAAGAGAAACTGAAGCCCGGGGTGGTGTCTATCGAGGTCGCCGCGCCCATGCACCAGGTGATCAAGCAAGTGACCGGAAACCATGATCCTTACCGCAAGTTCAAGGATATCGAGATCGATGAAGCGCGGAAGTTGTTCGCCCTGGTCAGGGACAGCTACCGGGAGGGTTTTGTTGAGTATCTCCGGCTGGCGGCCCTGGGCAACGCCATCGATTTCTTCAGGCCCATCGAGGAATTGAGGAAAGAAGCCCATGAAAACAGGTTGGAGTTCACCATCGATGATTCACGGCTCCTGGAAGGCAAAGTAAAAAATTCCAGGTTGGCGCTGTACCTGGCAGATAACACCGGGGAGGCATTTTTTGATATGCCCCTGCTCAACCTGATGCGCAGGTACGCCAGGACGATTTACGTGGTGAAGGAGTTGCCGGTACAGAACGATGTCACCATCGCCGATATCAGGAAAGCCGGTCTGCAGAAGGAGGCGGGGGAGGTCATGACCACCGGGACAGCCACGCCGGGAGTGCTTTTGACACTGGCCTCGGACGAGTTCAGACAAGCTTTTGAAGCGGCTGACTTTATTTTTACCAAGGGCATGGGATATTATGAGGCGCTCGACGAACTGGAGCCGCAGGGCAGGATATTCTTCTGCCTCAAGGCCAAGTGCGGTCCTGTAGCCAGGTCGCTGGGCGTGCCGCTCAACAGCTACGTGGCAAAATTGCACTGATCACAGGGGCGAAAATATGACATTTGAACGACCGGAGATAATCAGACCGCCCAGCGAGCATGCCAGCTACTACCTCCCCCTCACGTCCGGCTGCTCCAATAATACCTGCGCCTTCTGCGCTTTTTCTTTCACCAATCTCGGTGTCCGCGACCTGAAGGACATCAAGAGCGAGATCGACGCAATGTCACTCTACATGAATTCCCACGTCGTGCAGCCGGGTCAGCCCGATATAGTCTATGCCATCCTGAGGCGGTGGGACGGCAGGCGCGTCTTTCTGCAGGACGGCGATGCGCTGGTATATCCATACCCCGGGCTGGTGGAGGCGCTGCAATATCTGAACGGGAAATTTCCCGCCATCGAGCGCATAGCCAGCTATGCTACGCCTCAGGATATACTCCGGCGCAGCGTCGATGAACTGAAAGCGCTGAAAGCTCTTAAGCTGGGCATACTTTATATGGGCGTGGAAAGCGGCGATGATGAGGTGCTGAGAAAGATAAAAAAGGGCGCCACACATGCCGGGATGGTCGAAGCGGCCGCGAAGGTCAGGGAGGCTGGCATACTCCTCTCCGTGACCGTGATACTGGGCCTGGGTGGTGTGCGCGGCAGCCGTCAGCACGCTATGGAGTCGGCACGCATTTTAACGGAGATGGACCCCGATTACGCGGGCGCCCTCACGCTGACGCTCATACCGGGCACCCCGCTTTACAGGGAATGGGAGAAAGGCGAATTCGAGCTTATCACGCCATTTGATTCGTTGAAGGAGCTGAGGACCATGGTTGAGCACGCTGATTTTTCGGACTGCTTCTTCAGTTCCATGCACGCCTCGAATTACTTCGCCATACGCGGCAGCATGCCTGCGGACAGGCTAAAAATGCTGGCCCGGCTTGATTCTATCCTGTCCCAAAAGGACCCCACACTGCTGCGGCCCGAGTATTTGAGGGGTCTCTGAACAGCTGACTCAGATGTGGTCCAGCACCTGTGACAGGTCGGAGATCACGACGCAGTCGAAGTCTGTGGCGCCGTTGCGGCTGATCAGGATGGGTTTCATGCCAACGCCCCTTGCACCCACGATGTCCTGTTCATAGACATCGCCAATAAAAATAGCCTCAGCTGCCTTAACCCCGGCCTTATCCAGCGCCAGATGGAAGATCTCCGGCCTGGGCTTGTCGTAGCCGACCTCGAAAGAGGTGACCTTGTAATCGAGGAGAGGCTCAAAGCCCAGTTCGCGGCAGTAGGAATCTATCTCCTGGCCGACATTGGAGATAAGCCCGGTTATCAGCTTCCTTTCCTTCACCAGCCTGAGCGCCGGCACGGCGTCACCGAACGATTTGAAGACCCAGCCCCTGCTGAAGGCCGTGGCCAGCATCTGCAACGCCTGGTCCGGCGTCGCGCCCGTCCCGGCCAGTATCCTCGTCCCGTATTCCCTGTAAACCGCCACCTTGTCATCCTGCTCACGCTGGCGTACAGGCTGCTTGAAATTTTCCGCCCGCCAGTAGGCGTCGGCTTCAGGTAGAGCTTCGGCTATCACGGCCGGCGTGACTTTGACGCCGAGATCGGCTGCAATCCCTGCGTACGTGTCCTCCCGCGAAGGTTCAAAATAGGCCAGCGTGTTGAAGAAATCGAAGAAAACAGCCCTTATCATGGCAACCATAGATTATTATATTTAGGGCCTGTCAATGTCAATGTCATCCACGTATTACTCCGCCGGCTTGACCTCTTTAGTCTTGATGCCCCATTTGAACTTGGCGTAGAGCATGAACATGGCAAGTATAAATGTGAAGCAATTCCACATGATCAGCGAGAAGAGACCCAGGAAAATGCCGTAGAGCAGCCAGCAGGTGATGCTGGCCAGCCACATCCAGAGGAATGGCAGGCTTATCTCGTAGGCGGTCTTGTAGCGGAACAGCTTCCAGACCTGCGGTATAATACCGAAATTGCCTAAAAAGCCGCCCAGTAATCCCAGCATCTCCTGCCATTGCATAGTTTACCTCCTGATTGCAGGGGCGGGTTTTTCAATCCGCCCGGAGTAAATCTTGACATGCATTATAACACTTGCTTATGATGCTACGGATAATATGAAACTAGCCGTTATAGATGCCTTGAGCTTGGGCGACGCCTGGTACCAGTGCCTGCAGAAAGCCCTCACCGAGGGCCGCGAATACAAGATCGAGCAGGGCAGCTTCGAGGGCATGCGCCGTAAAGAGATAGAGCTGGTGGCCATTAATATCAGCCGGCCCGGCATACGGCCGCTCAGCCCGGATGTGCCGACCGGCGTGCCCCTCCCCACTACCGATGAGGTGATCGAGGAGTATATGTCCTACCTGATGACACCCGACAGGCAGGAAAACGAGGAATATACCTACGGCGAGTTCCTTTCACCGCAGATCGAGGAGGTCATCCGGCGCTATCGCAAGGGTTTCGACACCAACCAGATGTGCATGTGCGTGGGCAATGAAAAAAGCCTCTCCCAGGCTGACCCGCCATGCCTGCGCCTGGTGGACACGCGTATACAGGACGGCGCCCTGCATTTCATACTCTACTTCCGCTCCTGGGACCTGTGGGGCGGCATGCCCACCAACCTGGGCGGTCTGCAGACTCTGAAAGAATATATGGCAAACGAGATCGGCGTGCAGGACGGCGAGATACACGCCTTCAGCAAAGGCCTGCACCTCTATGAGCACGCCTGGGACCTGGCCAGAATGGTGCTCCGGTTGCCGCTCGAATAGATACGTCAGATACGGTACCGGGCGAGTCACAGCAGGTACATGTCTTCCGCCGCCCTCAGGAGCTGGTCCCTGAAGTCCGGGTGGGCCAGGCTGATTATGCCCAGCGCGCGGTCCCGTGTGGACTTGCCTTTGAGGTTGACCGAGCCGTACTCGGTGACCAGGTATTGGATATCCATACGCGGTATGGACACCACCGTCCCGGATTTGAGTTGGGGCACGATGCGGGAAACCGTCCCCTTGCGCGCGGTCGAGGTGAAGGCCTGGATTGATCTGCCGCCACTGGAATTGTAGGCCCCACGGACGAAATCGAGCTGCCCGCCCGTGCCGCTGAACTGTGAACCGGCCATATGTTCTGCGTTGCACTGCCCGGTCAGGTCCAGCTCTATCACCGTGTTGACGGCCACCAGATTATTATTACTTGCGATCACCGCAGGATCTTCTGTGTACGAAGCCGGATGGCTCTCCATGCTGGGGTTATCATGGATGAAGTCGTACATCTGCCGCGTGCCCTGCGCCACCACGAAAACGTGCTTGCGGGGGTGAAGGTTCTTGCTCTGCCCGTTGACCACACCCTTCTCTATGAGATCGACCATAACGGGAGTGAAAACGCCGCTGTGGATGCCCAGGTCCCTGTGTCCCGACAGGTATTTTCCTATGGCGTTGGGGATGCTGCCGATGCCCAGCGCGATGGTCGCCCCGTCCGGCACCATCTCCGCGATACAGCGGCCGATTGTCTCGTCCCCGGGGCCGGGGTCGGGAGGGTGGATTTCCAGCAGCGGCACATGGTTTTCCACGATAAGGTCCACCTCTGATATATGCAGCAGCGTGTCTCCCAGCACGCGCGGCATATTATCGTTCACCTCGACTATCAGGGTTTTACAGGCGCGCGCTGCCGCCCCGTTGTAATCGTTGACGGCGCCGAATGTGAAATAGCCGTATCGATCCATCGGGGAGACCGTCATCATCATGATGTCGATCTCCATATGCTCCTTCAACAGCCTGGGTATCTGGTGGATATATGTAGGCACGTAGTAGCTCAGCCCTACCTTATGGCGTGACCTGTCGGCCTCGGTTACAAACCAGGAATGCGATTCTATGCAGTCGGAAAGATCGGGGGAAAGGACCGTGCGCGCCGCATGATGCATGGGCAGGCTGGAATATACCCGTAACCCGGACAGTTCTCCCCGCCTGGCGCGGTCAGCCAGCGCCGTCAAAAGGGCGGGGGGTTCTGAGATACTGGCTCCGTGTACGATGGTATCCCCGCTCTTGATCCCCGCAACAGCAGCATCCGGCGTTAATAGTTTGCGGCGGTACTCGCTGTAAACACCCATAAAGGCCTACTGGTTCCAGGTTGCGCCGTTATTGAGGCTGTGCGAGAAGGCGCTCTCCGTCCCGCTGGCGCCGGCATAGGCTGTGATTCCATTCGGTGACCATTCTACCACAGCATCGCGCGATCCCGTGGGCGCCTTCTGGCTGGGCTGCCATACCGGGTACATGGAAGTTGGATTGGCAGAATAATATGTCTGCACCTGGTAGCAGCCGCCACCTCCCTGGCACTTCACGGCGCCCGCCATCAGCTTGCCCCGTGAGATGCTTCCGTGGTAGGCGATGGACGCAATTGCTTCCGGAGCGTTCATGCGGTAGACCTGGTAATCGGACACCTGATAAATGTCCCGTCCCGGATTGTTCTTGTTCCACGAGGCAAAGGCTCTGCGCGAAAAAGGATTGCTGCCGCTATAGTCGGAGGGCAGGGCTATATCGGCGTGGTTAAGGGGCCCGCCGGCCTGCCCTATCTCCACGGGGTAGCCCGTCCATGAGTTCCAGGTTATAGAGTTTGAGCCGAGGTCCCGTACGCCCGTATACATATATGTTCTCGTTGCGCTGGAGGCTATTATTAACAGGGCGCCGTCAGAGTCGTAGGACGGGGAATAGCGGATGGCGGCCACGTCCACTCCGCCGCCGCCGGGGGGCGCCCAGCCGGGAGTGCCGCTGCCCGCATTGAACCACCCGCCTGAAAAACTGGTCAGTATGTTTATCAGCACGCTGCCACCGGCTGAGCCGCTCCAGGCGCCGGCAGCCAGTTCGCGCCTCGGTGAGCCGTAATCCTGCGATATGGCTATACACCTTACCGCCTGGCCGGCCCCCAGGTATGACGATATGCCGGTGCTCTGGAATGTGTCGCCGCCGTCCCCGGAGATATATACCTGGCTGCCGCCAGCGGTAACCACGGCTATGAAACCCGGATCGTCAGGCGCCACGGCCAGGTCTATCCACGGTGCGCCGGCGCCCAACGCTGCAGAGATGTCCCTCCAGCTAATCCCCGCTGTTGTAGAGCGATAAAGCCGCGATCTGCTGGAATCCAGCGCGTAGATAGTCAATCCATCGCCGCCGACGGCTATGCGGCTGACATCGGCGCCGATCAGCAGTAAACCGCCTCCGCCGCCCGGCGCAACAGGCAGATTCTGCGCTTGCGGCGGGACTACCCCTGAAACGGTGAAAGCCTGGCTTGGCGCCAGAGGATCGATATTGCCGTTAAGGTCCTGTGTCTTTACATAAAATACATAGCTCCCGTTGGGCAGGTTGCTGAAGGAGCGTGAAGTATCCGGCAGGAAAGGGGTGTAGTCTTTGTCCCATCCCTGCAGGAATGTGGCATAAATGAAGTTGGAAGGTTGGACCGAGGAAAGCCCGCTGCCCCATTTAAACAGTACCGTGTTGTAGTTGATGGCGCCCACGGGTCCCTCGTAGATGATCGTGGAAAAGCGGGGGCTGTCGCCGGGGGGCAAAATGGGTGGAGTTGATGGCGCCGGGAGTGTCGTGGACTGCGGCGGCTGCGGGTTACAGCTGGCCAGCGGGCAGATCAATGCCGCCAGGGTCAAGAGTAAAAGGATGCTTATTTCCCGGCGTCTGCCGTCTATAAACAATCGCTGCCTCCCGGCTCTAATTATACAGCCTGTCGGCAGGGACGGCCCAGCCGCATATTTCCTATTTTGACTGTATCTGCTTTTGCTCCTATAATCAAATCCGTATGCCGCCCGTGGCTTGTTTCATTCGCTGCCCTGCTTAACCAGCCTGCCCCGCCAAGCAATGGTATAATTTAGCAGCCTTTGGTATCTCATCAGGAGGATAATGTGCCGGAAGAAAGTATGAAAGTCACCATGGAGAAGATCGTCTCGCTGTGCAAAAGGCGGGGCTTTGTTTTCCAGAGCAGCGAGATATACGGCGGACTGGGCAGCTGCTGGGACTACGGGCCGTTGGGCGTCGAGTTGAAGAAGAATATCAAGGACTACTGGTGGAAGAAGGTTGTACAGGAGCGCGACGACATGGTGGGTATAGATGCCAGCATCATGATGCATCCGAAGGTCTGGGTGGCCAGCGGCCATGTGGCGGGTTTTTCTGACCCCCTGGTGGAGTGTAAGGATTGCCGCCAGCGGTTCCGCTCCACCGATATTGACCTCAGCAAGTGCCCCAATTGCGGAGGCGTGCTTTCTGAGCCTCGCATGTTTAACCTCATGTTCAAGACTTTCATGGGTCCTGTCGAGGATGCCGCCAACATCGTTTACCTGCGTCCGGAGACCGCACAGGCGCAGTTCGTCAACTTCGAGAATGTGCAGTCCACCACGCGCAAGAAACTGCCCTTCGGCATTGCCCAGGTGGGCAAATCCTTTCGCAATGAGATAACTACGGGCAATTTCATCTTCCGCACACGCGAATTCGAGCAGATGGAGATTGAGTACTTCGTCAAGCCCGGCACGGATGGTGAGTGGTTCGACTACTGGGTGAACGAGAGGCTGAACTACTATGTAGGGCTGGGCATCAGGAAGCAGAACCTGAGGCTCAGACAGCACGATAAAGAGGAGCTGGCTCATTACGCCAAAGCTTGCTTCGACGTGGATTATAACTTCCCCATCGGCTGGTCGGAGATAGAGGGCATCGCCAACCGCGCTGATTTCGACCTTACGCAGCACTCCAAGTTCAGCGGCAAGACCCTGGACTACTTCGATGAGGAGAAGAACGAGCGTTGTGTACCCTATGTCATCGAGCCGTCATCCGGCGTGGACCGCACGCTGCTGGCCGTCCTGTGCGATGCCTACGATGAGGAGGAGGCTGACAAGGAGACCAGGGTTGTGCTGCGCATTAACCCGCAGATAGCCCCGGTCAAGGTGGCCGTCCTGCCCCTCAGCCGCAACGCCAAGCTGTTGCCCATGTCGAAAGAGATCTCGGCCATGCTGAGGCCGCATTTTATGACGCAGTACGACGATGCCCAGAGCATCGGCAGGCGCTACCGCAGGCAGGATGAGATAGGCACACCCTATTGTGTGACTATCGACTTCCAGTCGCTTGAGGACAACCAGGTTACCATCCGCGAGCGTGACAGTATGCAGCAGTCCAGGGCGCCTGTTCCGGAGCTCCTGGCAGCTTTGAAAGAGAAATTCGGACTTTGAGAGTAAAATGATGAACGGAGAGACAAATGCAGGCTAAGGTTGCCAGCCAGATCGATAAGATCAGGATCCGTTTCGGTATCAGGGACAAGATCCTTATATCGTTCCTGGCGCTGTCCCTTATCTCTGTAGGCATAATCAGCTCTCTTGCGCTGCGTTATATCGGCTCCGTGGGTACACTGACCAAGGAATACAGCGCATCCATGGGCGAGACGGTCATGTCGGTCTCCATCGCAGCACTCGAGGACCAGGGCAGGCGCACCATTTACCAGAAGGCTTCTGACGTTGCCAAGGAGATCTATTTCTATTTACAGCTTAATCCCGAGCTGGACCAGGCCGCGCTCGTGCGCGACCAGAAGCTGAACTCCATCGCAGTGCAGAAGGTAGGCAGGACGGGAAATACCATAGTCTACGATAAGACGGGGAAGGTTATCTTCTCCTCTAACCCGAGCATAGTGGGGGCAAACCTGCGCCAACTGGGTGGGGAGCCATCTTATTACTCGTCTATTTTCGAGCGCAGCCTGCTGGGGGGCGAGGTCTCGGGTTACTATAAGTACAAGGGGCCTAACGATCTCGAGGAGCGGACCAGATATATGTACACGGTGCCGGTGGAATCCTCTGACCTGATCGTGGCTGCTGCTACTTACCTGGACGAATTCTCCTCGGCGGCCGAAGAGACCAAGAACAGGATCGCATCGGCTGTGGAGGAGATGAGCGAACAGGTAGACAAACAGGCCAGAGAGGCCGAGCTGATATTTATTGCTGTAATCGTTTCCATGGTCGTGGTAGTGTCCGGTGTTTCATTCCTGCTCTCGGAGACGATCACCAG
>CAZKOL010000016.1:0-37815 GCA_964554375.1 uncultured Dehalococcoidales bacterium | reverse complement strand
CGTGCCGCGGCTTCTGCCTGCATTCTATACCGATGGCGCCGCGCCATTGCCCCGCCCCGCCGGAATCGGGGATGATCTCGTGCTTGGTTATCAGCAGTGGCATGGCCTGCTCGTCGACCTCGATGCTGTCCATGTGAACCACGCCGGCCGTGACCGGTATGCCGTAGCCTAACCATCCATCATATCCATAATGGCCCGGCCCACCTGCGCCTCCCATCATGAGCTGCCTGACATAAATGGCATTGTTCTTGCGCCAGTCCGTGCCGAAAACGCTGCCGGCTGCGGCTGGCATGAAGGCGCCGTCAGCCAGACCCAAATCTTTCCGGACCTTGCCGAAGCAGGCCTGCACGACGTTGATCACGCGGTCGGCAAGGTTGGTTGTCGCCATTGATCCGCTGAGAGGGTGCTTGACCTGGCCGATAACGCAGCCCTCGCGCGTCTTGATGATGATGCGGCTGAACGCCCCCCAGTTATGCGGCAGCGTGGGGTCCAGGTTATTCAGCACGCCTGCCA
Source organism: uncultured Dehalococcoidales bacterium (assembly GCA_964554375.1). Lineage (GTDB taxonomy): Bacteria > Chloroflexota > Dehalococcoidia > GIF9 > UBA5629 > CAIMUM01. Next base: position 37,302 of record CAZKOL010000016.1, on the reverse strand, counting down.
CGGCGGAGGCCATTACAGTGGACTCGCTCATATTAAGGCCGAAAGGGATGCAGTCGATATTATCGGTGAAGTCAAGCGTTATGTAGCTCTCTTTCGGGTCGATGGTCAGTTTCACCTTGATTGGCACTCCGTCCGGCGCTACGAAGGGCAATGGGTCATGGCGGGTCTCGTTTTCCCACGTCCCCGCCGGCAGTTTCTTGATGGCGTCGATCATCCGGCGCTCGCCATATTCCTGCCAGCTTTTGGTAAAAGCCACTACCGTATCCAGGCCGTATTTGTCGCACATCTCGATGATCCGTTTTTCACCCGTTCGCACCGACCCCAGCGCGGCCAGGTAATCGCCGTACCATTGTTCCGGGGCGCGGATCCTGACCTTGGCCATCCTGATAATGTCCGCCAGGTCCTTGTAATCACGTTGTATGCGGACGCAGGGGAAGTCCAGCCCCCCCTCGGTATACACGTCTGTCGCAAAGGGCATATAGGTCGAGGGATCGTGGTTGCCGATATCGCCCTGGTGCGCCCTGGTTATGGTGGTGAAGACATGTTTGCCCTTGTAGAAGACCGGCGCCATGAACGTGAAATCAGCATGGTGGCTGTTCCCGTAATAGGGTGAGTTGTTGAGGAAACAGTCGCCGGGCCGGATGTCGTCGAAAAGGTCGGCCATGGACTTGGCGGCCAGTCCGGCTCCCACGATGTGGATGGGAAGACCTTCGTCCACGCACACCATCTGTGCCTGACCGTCGGTTATGCCGCAGGAGAAATCCTTGGCCGTGTTGATATTACCGGAGCGCCCTGTACGCGTCAGCGTGTTGGCCATCTCACGGCTGATGGCTTCCAACCTTTTTGATAGCACCACCATCAGCAGCGGATCTATCCGAACTTCTTTTTGTTTTTTCGCTGTCATGCCTCTACCTCCTGTTGTAATTATTTATTAAAAAGACTCAGCCTTTGATTCCGGCTATCCGTTTCACCATCTTTTTGCGGGATTCAATGTCATACTGGGTCGTAATAGCGATACTCTCCATCACCGGCGAGCCACCTCCATGATAGTTGCCAACCAGCATGACACCGCCCGATGAGGAACAGAGCAGGTCGCCGACATGCATCCAGAACTTGATGGCGTCCTCCACCTTGATGTTGGGATTGCGCATGGTGTATTTCTTGAGCAAATCAGCCGTCTCCGGATTGAGCAAATCGGCCTCATGCGGGAAGGTGGCCGGGATGCCGCCGCTGATATCGCAAAGGATCTCCGCCTCGCGGTATACGGCTTCACCGGTCAGGCAGCGTCCTACGTTGCAGTAAATTGAATTGGGTATATAGCTGCCCGGCCCGTATGGTACAAATCCAAAACCCGGCATATATACTTCAGGCTTGCCCAGGTCAGAAGCCGTATAGCCGGCCGCATATCCCAGTTCACCGGTCATGATGATCTCGGCCAGCTTGTCCCTGACATGCCCGGCTTTGGCTATTCCGTTATATTCAGCAGCCAGGGCAACTGTCCCCAGCATCATATCGCCTATGGCCGGCTTACAGCCCGAATAGCTGTGACGGTGGAAAAGAGCGAAGAGTAATGCCCCGACCGCGCCATGAATCGTCTCTCCACAAACAAACACTCGCTCCCAGGGGATAAAGACATTGTCAAAGATGGTGTAGGAGTCGGTAGCGCCCTGCATAAAGCCCTTCTTATAGACCTTGCGTTCCCTGAGATTATGTATGGTAACCACCTGTTTTACACCCTCCCAGTCGGCGGGGATGGCAAATGCCACGGCATAGTCCTTTTCTTCGGGCAGCAATGCCCTGGTGGGGACGACGATAATCTCGTCTGCAATCGATGCTTCCGAGTTATGCACCTTGCAGCCGCGCACCACGATGCCGTCGCTCTTGCGTTCAACCACGTGCAGATAGAGGTCAGGATCGACCTGCTGGCTGGGACGTTTCATCCTATCGCCCTTTACATCGGTCTGGGCGCAGCATCCTATCAGGTCTTCTTTCTGAAAGCGTTCAAGCCACCTGAGAAAATTCTTATGGTATTCCGTAGCCCCGTTATTGATCTTGTCGGCCTCATAAGAAATGGCGTTGCAGGCGTTGGCGCCGTCTATACCCATGCAGCGCTGTATGCAGCCGCCGGCTATCTGGCAGGTCATGCGTGTCATATCCTGTTTCTTATGCAGGTCCTCCTTGCTCTGATGAATATGCGTGAACCGGTTGATGGTTTCTCCTGTGATATGGCTTTTAGCCAGCATCAGGTCGCTATGCTGAGGATCTTGAGCGAGATCATAAGTGAGACTCATGGTATTTATGCAGGCCATCTGAAGCTCGTCAGTGCGGTCGATCAGGTGGCCGCTAAAATAGATGTTGCGGCGCTTCTTGGCAAGCGCGTCTAAATATTCTTTTTTCGTGCGTAGTTTACCTTTGGTTGATCCAGCTTTTGTATTCATGTTCCCTCCCGTATCTTTTTGAAATTTCCCTTTTACAACACATGCGAATAACTGAGTGAAGTTATTTAAAAAGTTACGTGATCGGACGACTCCGTAACCGTTTCACGCACCTTAGCATCCTTGCTCATTGCCTCGAAGAACATGGCAGCGTCCAGCGCTCCTTCCGGGGCCATAACGCCGACCGCCTTCACCTTCCCATCCAGCAAAGCCTGCGCAGCCATGACGGCGGGCAAAGCGGTGCTGTGCGCCACATTATTTGCCATCAGGTCATAGGTGCGAGTCACCTGTTTGTCGCCCTTCTGCCCGCTGACGACGATTTTGAAAGTGCCGGCACATGCTTCATATTTTCCCAGCGCATCCTCGAGTATGTCCTTGAAGTACTCCGGTGCAAAGCGCGGCATGGACCTGATTATCCTGACTGCCAGCTCACGGAAGGGCATTGAAACGTTTTCGTTTACCATGAACGTGTCATTGCTGCCGAAACCCGTGTCGATCAGCCAGCGGTAAAGCTCCATCATCTTGGGAGGATAAAGCGCGCCCTTGATGCTGACGTTTTTCACGCCTTTGATATACCTGGGCAGGGAAACCGGTTCAGGGTGACCGGTCAGGACTACTTCCAGCTTTCCGATCGGGGGCAGAAATTCTATGACCTCCGGCTGGGTGAAACCCTGTTCTTCAACCCATTTGCCATCGATAAAAACCGGTACTTTTTCGGCTGTTATATGAAACCAGTGCATCATGGCCGCAGACCCGGTGGGGTCGATGGCGCTCTCACCCCAGTACAACCGTATATCGTCGGTCCTGTCCATGCGGCTGGCGCCCAGCTTGGCGACCAGATTGGTCACGCCCGGGCTGGCGCCCATACCAATGATGGCGGTTATACCGGCTTTCCTGGCAGCCTCATCCAGTTCCAGCGAGTCTTTGGTCGCATCGAAATCGTCGTCTATGTCGACCAGGTTCACCCGCGCATCAATAGCAGCTTTGATCACGGCGGCTGCATACTTGTAGAAGGGGCCGACCGTGCTGATAACCACATCGGCGCCTTTGAGCAGCCTTACCAGAGACTCCCTGTCGTTCACATCGGCGCCGGCGGTTTTGACCTTGTTGCCCATCTCGGCTTCAACGCGTTTCAGCCCTTTGACACTGGCGTCCGCTACCGTGATTTCCGCGCTTGTTCTCTCCAGCAGCAGTTTCACTGCCTCGTAACCCATGGTGCCTGCTCCGCCCAATACAATGATCTTTTTCATGCTGAACATACCCCCTCTGTCTTATTTTTAATCGGCTTTTTTTCTTTTTTCGGTCTCGCGTTTGATCTTTACCCCCTCCCGCACCCTGTCCCACGTATTAGCCGTGATCGGCTTCATTTGTTCCTTAACCGGCCTGCCACTGCCTCCCGTACGCGGGATGCTTTGCACGAACTCGATATACCTGGGCACCATGAAATAAGCCATGCGTTCGTCACAGAAGGCAATTATGCCAGCGGGATCGATCTTGCTGCCCTCGCGGCGGACTATGACCAGCTTGACCTCCTCGCCCCACACCTCCGAATACGCGGCCACGGCGGCGCATTCCTTCACGTCAGGATGCGATTCGGCCACTTTTTCCACCTCCAGCGCCGATATATTCTCGTCGCCGCGCCTTATCATGTCTTTTTCACGCCCGACGAAGAAAAAATACCCGTCTTCATCCTGATAAGCCAGGTCACCCGTATGCCACCACAGATTACGCAGAGCCTCCAGCGTCTTCTCCGGCATCTTGTAATAGCTTTCGAATATGGTATGCGGTTGTCTTGGCCGCAGAGCTATCTCCCCCACCTTGCCCCTGGGCACTTTGCGGTCCATGGAGTCAAAAAGCTGCACGTCAAAATATCCCCGGGGTTTGCCGAAGGAACCGGGCCTGATATCCCTGTATGTCGCCGCGATGGTGCAATCCCCCTCGGTCAGCCCGTAGGTGTTGACCAGTTTCACATTGAACCGCTTTTCGAAAGCTTCCTGGCTCTCCGGTGTTATATGCGCCGTCGAAAAAACGCGCATCGGGTTATCCGCATCGTCGGGTTGTTCGGGCGCCATCAGCAGGATCTTAATCACCACCTCGAACATGCCGGATGCTGTGCAATTGTATTTCCTGATATCCTGCCAGAAATCCGCCGCGCTGAAGCCGCGTGTGAGCAGGAAGCTCCCCCCGTAAAGCATGGAACCCAGCACCAGCCCGAACTGCGGCGCCTCGTGAAAAAGCGGTATGTAGCAGTAACCGACGTCGCTTCTTGTGACACCTGTTACGTTCATATACTGGCTGGCGACGAAGAAAGCCTGGTTATGCGTTATCAGCACGCCCTTGGATGGCCCGGTCGTGCCGGAAGTGAACATCAGCGCCATGATATCGTCATACCTCACGTCTACAGACAGTTGCCCTGCATCTTCCTGCAGCAGCGCAGAAAACGGTATGGCCCGGATAGTTTTAAAAGACTCCTTTTTATACTGCCCCTCGATAATGATCTTCTTTACCTTTTTTATACGGTCCTCTACTGACCTGATCTCGTCGATGAAGCTGCTGCTGATGACCAGTATCTCGGCGTCCGAGTAGTTGATAAGGTATTCCAGGATACTGCCCTTATGGAATGGATTGAACGGCGCCTCCACTGCGCCCAGCAAAGCCAGGCCGAACCACGTGTAAATGAATTGGGGGCAATTCTCCATCAGCACGGCGATGTGGCTGCCCTTCTTCACACCCTGGTTGGCGAAGCCCTGTGCAACCCGCCGGGACCGGTCAAGCACCTCGCTATAGGTATACCGCTCGCCCTCAAACCAAAAATAAGTGGCCCCGGGATACTTCTTCGCCGCCTCTTCCAGCATCCTGCCGAGGACGTATTTCTCGTCGGTTTTGAATCTCATATCACCAGCCTCCTTATTCTGTTTGAATCGTCCCTTACCTGTCAGCGTCCGTCGCAGCGAACCTGCGCCATTATCAGGTCGGCCTGCTCCCTGGTATACTGCTCCAGCGTATAGCGCCCTTTCAACAACCACCTGCGGAAAGCCCACATATCGCAGAGGACAACGATGTTGTTGGCGGCCATGGCAGGATCTTTGATTTTAAACTTGCCGGTCTTGATACCCCTTTCAAGTATCATGCGGAATACCTGTATTGTGTACTCTTCCTGCAACTTCAGCGCTTTAAACTGGGCGGGGGTAAGGTTTTTTGCTTCCTGGTACCAGAAAACCGTCAAATCCTGGTACTCGTCCACCCATTTCATGTATTCCCTGATAGCGTACTTCAAAGCGCGCTGCGGCTCCATGCTCTCAAGTACCGCCTGGTGTTTTTTCGTGAAGAGATTGATGGCACTCATGGTATATTCGTGAAACAGGCCGAGTATACCGTTCTTGGAGCCCACATAGTGATAGAGCGTAGCCACGTTCATGCCGAGCTCGCCGGCAATATCGCGCACCGAGGTGTTCAGATAACCCTTGCGGATGAAAAGAGCTGCAGCAACCCTCAGTATCTGCCCCCGCCGCTCTGCAGCCAGGCTTTTACGACCCATTGTCTTTCATACCCCCACAGAACATCGATTGAATCCGCGCAGATATATATATATCAAGCGCTTGTTTTATATATTACATGTCGATCATTTATTTGTCAATACCCAGAACTATTCAATAGTCACTGCGCAGCGCCGAAAATACAGATCGAATTTCCGGTAGAAGTATATTGACTTTGTCAACCCTCGATGCTATATTGCGTTACGGTCGTTTTTTATTGTATTGAGGTCGTTGTAAGGAGGCAGGAATGACGAAGATCAATACCGTCCTCGGCACGGTCCCCGCCGACCAGATTGGACCCACACTCATGCACGAGCACATGGTGCTGGCTTACCCGGGCTGGGAACACGATGCGCTGGCGCAGCCCGTCGATCTCAAAGAACTGGCGGCCGCCTGTGCTGAGGCCCTGGGCGAGGTCAAGAAGTACGGGATCAAAACCGTGGTGGACGCCACGCCCTGCGACCTCTGGAGAAACATAGAGCTGGATAAGATGGTTGCGGAGAAGACCGGGTTAAATATTATCTGCGCAACGGGCATGTACTATGAGGCCGAGGGCATGCCGGCCTACCTCAAGTTCCGCAGCCAGGTAATGGATATCACCACCGAGCTGTATGAATCTTTCATGCAAGAGCTGACGGTTGGCATAGGCAAGACCGGTGTAAAGGCCGGTGTAATAAAGGTGGCAACCAGCCATGGCTGTATTACTCCCTACGAGGAGAAGGTGCTCAAGGCGGCGGCCAAATCCCAGAAAGAGACGGGTGTGCCGATATTGACGCATACACAGCAGGGCACCATGGGACCAGAGCAGGCAGCGCTGCTGACAGGCGAAGGTGTAGACCCTAAAAAAATAGTCGTCGGTCATATGTGCGGCAACGCTAGTCTGGAGTACCAGATGTCGGTGATAGATAAGGGAGTCTACGTCGGCTTTGACCGCTGGGGAATCGATTTTCTCTTCCCCGATAACCTGCGCAGAGCCACCGTGCTCGGCCTGCTGGGGCTGGGGTTCGCCGACCGCATCATACTCTCCCAGGATTGCAACGCACGCATTCTGGGGCGGGCTTTTGTCATGCCCGATTTCATACAGCCACTCATAGCCAACTGGTCTTATACGCACATATTCAAGGACATCATACCGCAGCTAAAGCAGGCGGGTGTGACCGACGCCCAGGTAGGGCAGATGCTGGTGGAGAATCCAAAGAGGATCTTCGGCGGTTGAAATCTCATAAGGGGCGGCTTGAAAAACCCGCCCCTACTTGAGCCATAGGGACGTAGCTTCAGCTGCGCCCGTAAAATAAAAAAAGGAGGCTAACTTGTCTGATCCGTATTCCGCCAAACCCTGGCTAAAACACTACGATGCACACGTCCCGGCCAACCTTGCCTATCCATGGATGTCCTTCATCGACATGGCCCGTAAAAGTTTCCGGGAAGTGCCCGACAGGGCGGCCATGATCTACATCGACACGGTCATCAGCTTCAAAGAGCTGGACGTCATGTCCAACAAATTCGCCAATTTCCTGCTCGACAGGGGCGTTAAGCAGGGCGATGTTGTCGGGTTGAACATGCCTAATATCCCGGCTTACCTCATCTGTTTCACAGGCGCGCAAAAGGTAGGGTGTATCACAACCGGCGTTAGCCCGCTGCTGACCGAGCACGAGCTGGAGCACCAGCTCAACGACTCAGCAGCCACGGTACTGGTAACCTTCGATGTCAACCTGCCCCGGGTCAACGCCGTGATAGCCAAGACAAAGGTAAAGACACTGGTAGTGGCCGGTGTTTTCGACTTCATGGGACCAGTGGACTGGAATGCGCCCGCCGGCGAGGTTAAAAAACAGGACGGCATCGAGGTATACAACCACATCGATATACTTAAGAAATACCCGGACAAAGAGGTCAATACATGGGTGGACCGTGACTCGGATTGCCTGATGCAATATACGGGCGGCACGACGGGCCCTTCCAAGGGCGCCGTGCTGACCAATCGCAACATCTCGCATCAGATATCGCAATGGGTGGTCTGGACCGAAAGCAAGATCGGCGAGGAGGTGGGAGTATCCGCCTTCCCGCTATTCCACCAGGCCGGCCTGCTCTACGCCTTCGTGGGCCTTTCTATCGGTATGACCCAGGTCCTGATACCCAATCCTCGTGATGTGGCGTTTATCGTCACCCAGATCAAGAAGTACAGGCCCACGGTGGTGGCCAATGTGCCCACTCTTTTCATGGAGATGATGAAGAACGAGGATTTCCGTAAGATGGACCTCTCCTTCGTTAAATTCTACGCCAGCGGGGCGGCGCCCTTCCCGGCCGAGCTGATCAAGCAGTTCTACGAAATCGTGGGAGATAACAAGCTTATCGAGGTCTACGGTATGACAGAGACCAGCCCGCTGATAACATGCCAGCCCTATCTGGGTAAAAAGAAGGTCGGGTCGGTGGGCATGCCGCTGCCGGATACAGAGGTCAAGCTGGTCGACCCGGCTACCGGCGAGCTGGCCAAGCTGGGGGAGCCGGGCGAGTTCTGCGCCCGCGGCCCGCAGATCATGAAAGGCTATCATAATCAACCTGAGGAGACGGCCAACTCGATACGCGAGGGATACATGCACACCGGCGATGTTGCCACCATGGACGAGGACGGCTTCTTCTATATCGTCGACCGGCTTAAGGACATGGTCAGCGTGAGCGGAATGAAGGTCTTCACCCGTGAGCTGGACGACATTTTAGCCCAGCACCCGGACGTTGAAATGTGCGCCTCCGTAGGCGTGCCCGACCCCGCCCGCGCCTTCACAGAGATAGTGGCATCCGCCATCGTGCTCAAGCCCGGCGTGGAAGCCAACGACGCGGCCAAGCAATCCATCATCAGCTTCATGCGCGAGAGGGTCGCGCCCTATAAGGTGCCCAAACAGATCATCTTTATGGATTCCCTGCCCCTGAGCGCGGTGGGCAAGATACTCAAGCGTGAGCTGCGCGAAATGTTAAAGCCGAAAAAATAATAGATTTTTGCCTGCAGCAGGGCGTGTGCATTATACTTGCCCTGCTGCAGATGTATCGCCAGATAATAGTCCGGGCCTTCTTCCCTCTTATGCTGCTGGCTACCGCCACATGGTGCGCCTGCTCACAGCAGCCGCAGGTTCAGCCCGCCTCTTTCCAGGTCGTATCCCTGGGCGTCACACCCGACGAGGTGCTGGCCGGGCAGGAGGCCACAGTCACGGCACAGGTAATAAACACCGGAGGTATGGCCGGCAACTTCACGGCCGAGCTCACCATGAACGGAGAGCAGGTGGCCAGCCGGACGATCACCATCCAGCCGGAGAAGATCGCCAAGTTGACCTTCAATATCTCACGGGATAAGCCCGGTACATATGAAGTCCAGCTCGGCAGCGCCGGCGCAGCTCTGACCGTTACCGCCGTGGAGGAGAGAGACGTAGAGCTTAAATACGATAACGGTGTTTCACAGGACGCCCTCTGGGCGGGCAACAACAATGGCTTCCTCATCAGCTTCAGCCCTCCGGCAAAGCCTTTCATACTGAAAAAAATCAGCATCTGCGGCGGCATCTACGGCGTGGCCTGGGAAGGCAAGACCTTCGAACTCGCGGTCATGGATGAGTTTTATACTCCACTCTTCAGCCAGGTGTACGCCATTGCCAAGTTCCCCGTCAAGGGCGCCTTCCCCTACCGCGAGCCGTCCTGGGTGGACTTCGATATTCCCCCGCTTCAACTGGAGAACGATTTCCTCGTTTACCTTTTCACAGGGACCGGCATGCACAAGGGTATACAGGTGGGTGTGGACGACAGCGTCATCAACGAGCACTCCGAACTTGCCAGCGGCCGCCCGCCCAACCTCTCGCCGGTGTCTATCGATACCTATTATAACTCGAGCTTCTGGTACAGCGACCACAGCAAGGTCAACTGGATGATTCGGGCGACCGGCAGCGCACGTATGCCTGTAGAATGAGGATCACCATTTCGATATGTCATTGCGAACGAAGCGAAACAATCATATAGATTGCCGCGGCCTCCGGCCTCGCAATGACACGTTCGGGACAGATTGCTTCGTCGCTGCGCTCCCCGCAATGACGGGTGATGAGTACCCCGCAATGACAAATTACTGCATATTGCCAATCTGCCGGGCGATCTCCTCACGATGCTGTTTTACATACTCATTTCCCGGCTCGCCGCCGCATTTGCGGCACTGTGAATCGTAGGCGGAGTTGATCGCACCACAGGATGGACAGGCGTAATGCTCCAGCATCTCGGCATACCATTGCTCCGGCCCGGCCTCCCTGATGCGATCCAACGATTTCCACAGCTCTATCCTGTGCGGCATGGCGCACCGGAAATCCTTCAGCTCCCGGCAGGGATAATCCGGGCAGCTTCCACAAAAGTCCAGCCCTTTTCCCTGCGCGCATTTGTACATGGTACAGAGTTCTCGGCAGTAGAAGGAACGCAGTTCCGAACGGCACCCGCTGCACCTGATCTCCCCTGGAGGCAGTTTAAATACCCCTGCCAGGAATTCCAGGCGCTGCGGGTCCTCCTGCGTCCCGATAAAAAGGGTGCAGGCCGGACAGAAAAGGCCGCAGACCGCTGCCTTCTTTTTATCGTACTTACCGCTGTCATTTTTCATATTGATCTCCTGTGTAACACTGTTACAACTAAATTCCGCTGGCAAGCCGGCATCAGGTCTGGAAACGTCCCATAAACACGATTAACGCAGGTAGATTCCCATCCACCCTGATCTTGCCCTGCATGAAGGCGGCCGGTATGTCCAGCATTTTGAGCGCGATCTGCTTGTAAATGAGTGAGTCGGCCGTTAATGTGGCCAGCGGGGCGGGGGCGCCGGTCAGGGGCTGACCCTCGGTTACCTCCGCTACGCTGTTGCGGACGGTGACTGTGAACTGCCTGCCGATATCGGGGAACACGTAAAGCACTGACTCATGGACGCCCGCGGCCAGCATTTCTTTCAACTGTGCCGATAGAAGGCCGGCGGCCAGCCCGCTGTCGTTCAGCTTGGACAGGAGGTGAACCGCCCACCTGGCATCGCCTTCCTTAAGAGCTTTGCGCGCCTCCCCGGCGACTGTATCAGCCCCACCCATCATCTCGATCTCTCTCCTCGCCACCTCCACATGGCCCAAGGGATACAGCTTGTCGGCCCGGCCATCAAACCATCCGAGGTTGTCGGTATAGATGGCGCGGGCTGAATGGCGGCCACACCCTTCTCCTGTGCCTGGTAACCCGGCAAAATCCCTATCCCGTCTTGCGCAGGTCAGCCCTCAATATCTTGCCCAGGATATTCTTGGGCAGCGAACTTGTAAACTGCACCTTGCCTGGTGTTTTAAAGGAAGGCAGGCGCTGCCTGCAGTACTCTATGATCTCGTCCTCGCTGCACTGCTCTCCCTGCCGGAGCACTATAAACACTTTTATTTGCTCCCCGTACACCCTGTCCTTGATCCCCACGCAGCCGGCTTCAAGCACCTTGGGGTGCCTGCAGACAACATCTTCAACTTCCCTGGGCGACACGTTCTCCCCGCCGCGAATAATTATGTCCTTTTTCCGGTCGGTGATATAAAAGTAGCCGTCCTTATCCATGTAGCCGATATCCCCGGTATGCAGCCAGCCGTTTTTCAGCGTCTCGGCGGTTTCCCCGGGCATATTCCAGTAACCCTTCATCACGGACGGACCCCTGATAACCAGCTCGCCTATGCCTTCCAGCGGCAACTCGCGGTCCTCGTTATCGAATACTTTCATCGTGTTGCATTTGAGCATGTTGACTCCGATAGAACCGATCTTGGGAGGACGCGTAGTGGGATTGCCCGCAGTCGTAGCGCCGGACTCCGTCAGGCCCCAACCCTCGTGGATATGAACGCCCGTCTTCTCATTCCACTTCAGCGCAACGTCTACGTCAAGAGCTGCCGCCCCCGAGTTGCAGTACTGAAGTGATGAGAGGTCATACCTGTCGAAGTCGGGTTGGTCCAGCAGATGAACATACATGGTCGGCGCCAGCGCAATATATGCTATGCGCATATCCTCGATCAATTTTAGTGCGCCAGCGGGATTCCACCACTTCATCACCACGTACCTTGATCCAACCAGGTTGCCGAAATTCATGAACGACAGCCCGTATGAATGGGACAGCGGCAGAACTGCAAGGAACAATATATTGCGGTCGTGTCCCGTCACTTCCTGCATTGTCTCCTCGATCCTGTACGTGCTCTTGTTGAGATCACGATGGATACTTCGCAGCGTCGTGGAAGAGCACATAGCAGTGAAATCGGCGAAGCACACCGCGTTGATCCACAGAGAGTAGTGAGTGTGCATGACCCCCTTGGGATTGCCGGTTGTGCCGGATGTATAGATGAGCGCCGCCAGGTCGTCAGCGTCCATGTCCTCTAATTTTAATTCGCTAACGGAACTCTCCAGCAACTTTTTGAGGGAGAGCGTGCCCGGCTCATCGTCCCTGTCGATCAGTACTATATGCTTGAGCCCCGGCGCATTTTTCTGTGCCTCCCTGATCCAAGGCAGGTAATCGGATGTGGTGACGGTCACCCCGGCGCCGCAATCCCTGTAGATATGTGATATCTGGTCCGGCCGCAATATGGGGTTCATGGGCACGGCAACAGCGCCTATCTTGTATACGGCATTGAACGTGCAGCCGATCTCCGGGCAGTTCGGCAGTTGAGTGACCACACGGTCTCCCCTGCTGACACCAATCGATTTGAGCGCATTGCCCAGCCGGCTAGAGATATCATCCAGTTCCACATTGGTGTACCATCTCCCCTCGAAATAACAGCACTGGTATTCCCCAAACTTCCTGATCCCTTCAACTACAAGGTTGGCCAGGTTCATTCCCGTACCTCCTCATGATATTTACAGCGTATTTAGTATATAAAGACAATGTTATTCGATCTGCATGGCACCAATGATTAATCAGCGTTATAACTGACCGACAGTCGCTTATTCTAACAGAAGGGTATCAATAGTCAAGTGTCTGCCAGCAAGGGATTTAATTGTGATGCTGCGCGTATAAATCAGCGCCTTTACATTTAAGACGGCGATGATTTACTATTACGGCGGGCGCAGCCGCCCCGGTTGAAATCCTCAAGAGGCAACATCTCCAATAAGCAACAGCTCACATAAATAGGTTCAGATCAATCAGACAGGAGGTTAAAATGCATCTGCCCGGTATGCTGGAGGCCAGAGCCTCCACAATTGGCAACAAACCAGCAATCATCTACAAAGACCAGCCTGTAACATACAGCCAGCTGCTGGCCAGGGCGCAGAAGTTTGCGCATGCTTTGCAGGGGCTCGGCGTCAGGCCCGATGACAAGGTCGCCATCATGCTCAACAATTGTCCTGAGTTTATCGTGACTTATTTCGCCTGTGCCTACCTGGGGGCGGTTGCTGTGCCTGTCAATATCTTTTACAAGGAGCGTGAGCTGGAATACCTGCTGCGGGACAGCGACTCGGTGGCCCTGGTGGCAAACCCGGCTTTTGCCGAGCACTACAGCAAAATCGCAACTAAGCCTCCCCTCTTCAAGCACCTGATCGTAAACGGCGCCTACCGCGAGGGGCTTGAGTTCTCAAAGCTTGAGGCGGAGGCCCCGTCAGCCCCTTTCAAAGCACTCTGCCGGGAAGACAGCGTGGTCGAGATCCTCTATACGTCGGGTACAACCGGAGAGCCTAAGGGCGCCATGCTGACGCACGCCAACCTCTTCTTCCACGCCGACGCTATCGTCAATTTGCTCAAACTGGGAGATAACGACCGGGCACTGATGGTGGTGCCGGCCTTCCATGGCTACGGAATCACCGTGATACTCTGCTCGCTGGTGACCGGCTCATCGTTCGTCCTGCTCGATCCCTTTAATCCTGTCGAGATCTTCGAGCAGATCGAGAAGCACAAGGTAACCTTCCTGCCCATGGTAGTGGCCATGTATTTCATGCTGATCAACCACCCGGACCGCAGCAAATATGACTTGTCGTCACTGCGTATCGGCATCTCGGGCGCTTCGGCCATGCCCGCCCAGCTTATGAAGGAAGCTTCCAGTGCTCTCAATATCACGATCCTTGAGGCCTGGGGCCTGACCGAGTGCTCCGCCTCGGCCACCATTCAGCGATCAGATCTTACCTACAAGGAGGGCAGCGTTGGATTGGCCTACGCGGGTGTGAAGGTGGGCGTGATGGACGAATCCGGCAAGCTGCTGGGGGCGGGGGAGGTGGGTGAACTGGTAATACAGGGGCCGCTGGTGATGAAAGGCTACTACAAGAAGCCTAAGGAGACCGCCGAGGCGCTGCGCGGCGGATGGCTGCACACGGGAGATATGGGATATTACGATAAGGACGGCTACTTTTTCATGGTCGACCGCAAGAAAGAGCTAATCAACGTGGGAGGAGAGAAAGTCTTTCCCCGCGAGGTTGAGGAGATCATGTACAAGCATCCCTCGGTGGCCGACGCCGCCCTGATCCCACAGAGGGATGTGAAGCTGGGCGAGATACCCGTCGCCGTCGTGGTGCTGCGGCCCGGCGCCGCGTTAAGCGAGAAAGATATGACCGATTATTTAAGCGAGAAGCTGGCGCGCTTCAAGGTTCCGCGCCGTGTCTATATACTTCAGCAGGTGCCTCGTAACCCCATGGGCAAGATACTCAAGAAGGAGCTGGTGAAAATGCTGGAGGCCGGCCAGATCGGGGAATGAAGGCCCGGCGCTGTTACCTCAGGCATTGGGGATCGACAACTGCGTTGCATTGCCTTGTCCCCCGCCGCTGTCTATGTCACGTCCCCCGCTTTATTTCAGCAACTGCCTGAAACTAATTTTATCGCTGTTGGCCGGCAGGCTGATGAGCAGCCCGTCCTCTCCAATAGTGATAGGCCCTCTATAGTATTTGCCTGCATCCCCGAGGAACATGTTGTTCAGCAGTGGATCAGGTATCGGTGGACTGATGTGATACAGGAACAGTTGCTTAACCCCGGCCTCAGCGGCGATTTTAGCTGCTTCTTCGGGGGTGGTATGGTAACTCGGGATATCTGCCATGATTTTAGTTAGGGATGGGCTGGGCGAAAATCCCGCCAGATCGTGAACAATCTTGATCATTGAGACCTGCATAGCATCATGTAAAAGCACATCCACGCCCTGCGCCTGTTTTTGCAATGATCTGCACGGCACTGTATCACCGCTGATTACCAGCGACCTGCCCTTATAGTCAAAACGGTAGCCAACCGCGGGTGATGCCGGGGCGTGATTCACTTTGAAGGCGGTGACCTTAAGTCCCCCGTCATCTATGACAACAACCGAAGCGTCTTCTTCAGCGGATAGGCTGAACGGCTGCGCCGTGCCGCCCGCTCCCGACGGCGGAACCGTGGCGGCGCCGTGGTGCGCCACCCGGTAACCATCATCGAGGCTGTAGGCCAGGTTGAATCCCTCAACCACGGTCTCAACCCCCAGAGGGCCGATGATATCGACCGGTTTGTTGTTTGAGCCGCCCACCCAGCGCTGCATCATCATCTCACCCAGGTCGGCGATGTGATCAGAATGGAAGTGCGTCAGCAAAATGGCGTCCACCTTGCCCATTTGAAATCCCATCAGTGCAACTTTCTTGGCGGATCCCTGCCCGGCGTCAACTATGTAAAGATGGTCGCCCGCCTTTACCACTGTGCAGGGGCCGGCTCGGTTAATATCAGGCATAGGTCCGGATGTGCCGGCCAACCCCATATACAGCCCGTCGTCCCACTTCACGGACTGGCTTATAAACCGCTGCTTTACCATGTTGGTCACCAGTGCTGTAGATATCTGCCTTGAAAAAATTACGACAGCCAGTACCGCAACTGCGACAACAGCGATTATTATTACTGCGGTGATTATTATTGTTTTTGCTCCCATATGTGTGCCCCCGTTGTTTTACTTATAGGTGCATAGCTACAGGCTATTTTCCGGCAAGTCGAATCAATCATCTTTCAGCCATGACTACGTCGCTCACCCTGGCACTGTCCGCGGCATAGTATTTTGTCATTATCAGTATTGTAATTATGGACAGTGCGGCCACAGGAATGGTCCAGAGTACCCCGTTTACTATTCCCCGTGCCCCGCCACCGGTGGCATCAGATACAATGCCCACAAAGACGGGCCCCAATACGCCACCCAGCAGTTGAGCTATCACCAACTGGATGCCGATAGCGGTGGAGCGGACAGGCACCGGTACCACATCATGCACCAGTACCGTCAGTACGGGATACAAGAATGCTATCAACAGCGCACCTACTGCATACACGGGCAGCCAGGCTTCAAATGATATATTACCCAGCAGGAGAGTGGAAACAAGTACGGACAATAACGCAAAGAAAGTGGCCAAAGCTAAAAAGAGGAGCCTTCCGACTTTATTGCGCATCTGCCAGCGGTCTGCCAGGAAACCGGCAAAGGGAGAGATGAGCTGTAGCAAACCAAGCGCACCAAGTATTGTACCTACCTGCAGCGGATTGACGTCATAGACACGCATGACCACGGTCGGCACCCATGCGGGAAGGGCAAATAATATGAAAAACAGGAAGGCTGAACTGATAACGAAAAGCCAGTAGGACTTGATTTTAAACAGTTCACCCCACTGGCTGAAATATACTTTGCTCAGCATTCCCTCTCCCTTCTGTCTCACCGCCTTGTAATCCGGCAAGAAGAGCACAATAATTGCCGGGATGATGCCAAAGATACCAAATAAAAAAAAGGAGGCTCGCCAATCATGCGTGGCGTTCAACAGGAACCCTCCCACGAATAGTCCCAGCGCCACACCCAGCGGGTTGCACATCATAAATACAGCCAGTACCCGGGTTCTTATCTCTTTGGGGAAGGTAAGCCCGAGCCAGGTTTGACCGGCCGGCTGATAGCCGGCTTCACCTGTCCCCACCATAAATCTTGCTGCGAACAGGTGCCACAACTGGACGGCAAGACCTGTTGCGACAGTGAATAAGCTCCAGATAAGCGACATCACCATGATAACTTTGCGGCGTGCCAGCCTGTCGGCCAGCACGGCCGCCGGGATGGTGAAAATCACTATGCCCACCTGCAGTATTGAAGGCAGCATACCCGCCTGGGTATCGGTCAGGTTGAAAGCGTTTTTGATTGACTCGAGAGATATGGCCAGGATGGAGCGGTTGGCCCAGTCAGACAATTGCAGTAAGCAAAGAACGATGAGAATAGTGATCGACATGCCCCTGCCAACCTGATATGTTTTTTCCTGCATTTTTTCTCCAATTGTGACGCCGATATTTTCGCCGGGGATCAATAAAGGTATGTATGCCTCCCGGTTACCGTGGACTAATGCTTTTCCCCCCTGGCAAGCGCCGACTCCATTTTAACCAGGGCGTCCCGCATCTTTTTGAGCTCGTCCGATGCGAAGTTGGGATTTTCAAGCGCCTGGAAAAGTATGTTGCCTTCTACCTGGGCGGGGACCGGCCAGTTCATCATATAGCATATCGTCGGGACCACATCCGTCAGCCCGCTGGTCCTGCCCAGACTGTACCCTTTCTTTATGCCGGGTCCGCAGAATGCCAGCAAAGACCTTAGTTTGCCTATACCCCATTCCGCTGTTTGAAGCTGCGGACCGTGCTGTCCACCAAACTCCGGGTATATGGCATAGACCACATCGCCCACCGCCTCACCATGCAGTCCGAGTATTCTTGCATCCCTTTTACTGAGCGCCAGCGCCACGGGACGTTTCCCCGTCGCAGGATCAACATAAGCGTAGAGCGCGTCAATAATTTGCTGCTGTACTTTCTCATAATCGGCTGGATCGACGATACCGCCAGGATCGCGGCCCTTTAAGTTTATGTAGATGTAAATGGTACGCTGTGGAAAGGCCTTCGACCGCTTAATATCAGGATTAAACATGTTCAATGTTGCCATTTCAAGTATTTCCCGGCCCACACGGTCTCCTATATTCTGCTTGAAAAAGGTATGTACCTGTTCAGTGGTTTTTTCGATTGCTGTCAGGTCCGTATCGGCACCCTGCCCTTCCATTATGCAAAGACCGTTCTTGATCAGCGGTATGTATGGGTTGAATGTAGGGCCATCTGCGACGGCGCCGTGGTCGGAAACGAGCACAAACAGGGTGTCCTCGCCTGCCGCCTCGACTATCCTGCCCAGCATCCTGTCCTGACTCTGGAGGAGCTTCAGGTGAAAGTCCCAGGCTTTCCTGTGCGCTTCCTTGCTGGTACAGGTATGTTCATCCATTTCCGTAAGAATGGAGTGGTAAACCCAGTCGATCGGGTGGCTGTGCATGTAAAATAGGTCCCAGGGGTATTTGGTAATCAACTGGGTCGCCGCGTCGCCCAACCAGGCATCGTGCAGTTCGACTATCTCGTAGTAGGTATCCATCTCATATATGCCCAGTGTATAGCCGAGCAAACCTGCGGCAAAAGTGAATATACCTTCCTCGCTTTTGATCTCCCTGGCAACCTCCGGCGGGCTGCTCCAGCCCTCGGTGGGACAGAATGCACTGAAAATGAGCAGGAAATCTTCGGCGTCATCCGTCAACTCCAGCAGCTTGGCCTTGAAAAATGCCTCGATTGATCTCCCATCCTGCGTCTTGAATTCATAATGGACCTTCTTGCTCCATTCTCCCTTGGACAGCGTGAACAAGGCATCTTTCATGTCCCGGGTCGGCGACACTGTGACCCGGTCGTAGCCTTTGTCTGCGGACTGTGTTACAAGCACGTACCAGGAGAGCGGAGCCATCTGCTCAATGTTCTGCCTGAACATCACATCAAACTTGGATGCGAGAGGCTCATCGCTGCCGGAAGGCAGGTTTTCCCAGCCCTCAGCTTCCTCCAACTGTACCCGGGTTGCATGCGGGTAAATACCGTTGGAGACGATCTGGTCCATGCCCAGTGAAAGGCTGGACTCAAGTCCGGTGTGGCCATTGCGGTATTCGCCGAAACCAAGCCCCGCACCTGACACCATGATGCCATTCTTCATTTTGGAAGGCCAGGAGCCCGGGTAATTGCAGACGATACACTTTTTACCTTCGGCATCCAGCTTGTCCCAGATGTATTCTGCTTTGCAGTTCTCGCTGGAAAAGGCCTCGAAAATGTTGGCGTTGACCTGGGATGTGCCCTCCTTGTGAATGTGAAAATCGGTCACGTGGTGGGTGCCGGGCCAGGCGCCTGTTGCTATGCTGGCCCAGTTAGGTGGAGTAATGGTGGGAAAGGGCGAAAGACAATTCTCAGCCAGCACTCCTCCCTCGAAGAGCTTTTTAAAGGTGGGAAGGTGCCCCTCTGCGATGTGCTTCTGGATCAGGTGCGGTTCTGCACAGTCAAAGCCGATGACTGCCACTCTCTTTGGTGATTTTGACATTGCTTGTATCTCCTTCATCTTTAAAGTATTGTTATCTATGTTGCAGCTATTTACTTCTTCCTTGATCTCTCAGGTTTGCCTCCTATGATACCCAGGAACAACGTCGGCGCCCGTGCTTCCCTACCAGCCAGGCCGGCTTCGGCGCAGGCCTTTTTAGTCTTGCGCTGGTAAAGCCAGTTTTGCCATTCACCTTTCGGCTCGAACCCGAAGTAGTTTTTCAGCCAGAAGCCGCCTCCGCTGTTCTTTAGCCTTTCCCGGCGGCTGAATGTCACATGGTATCTGGACTTCAATTCCCGCGCCTCTTCATAAGTATTCACGCGTACCATCCTGCCATCCGCCCCGGGCACCACGTACCCGCCGGCCATCAGCATATCATACCGTTTCTTAGTCTCATCGAAGTCCTGACCGCAGACGAGCGAGCACTGGCCGCAGGTGAGCACGTATGGGTCTTTGAGACCTGTTATCCCCATGTGTTCATGCGCCGTTATCAGCAGCCGTGCGATCTCCTCCTCGCTGCCGGGCAGGTTTTCATAATCAGGTATCAGGTCTTCAACGCTTTGCCTCGGCCAGAGAAAGGAATTGCCGCGGCGTATTACATCGTATCGGGGTCCGCCGTCCCCGGACCTGGGTCCTTCCCTCGTCATCATCCTTCTTATGGAAATCCGGCCTTCAGGGTCGGGACGCCGGTCTATGTATTCGCGTATCCAGTGCCGGCCCCAGTTGGTCCATTTTTTATCAGACGAAATACCGTGCAGCCCAAAGCAGGGCATGTTGCACAGGTCCAGGTTATCGCGCCTGCCGCGCGCATGCAATTCACCGTTTATCAGCAAATACTCTTCTTCATCGTCACGAAACATCCGAAGGGTGCAGGACTTGTCGCAGAGCTTACATGTATGGCAGCGGTTATCTATCGTATCACGGGCGGGCGGCAGGGGGTCGGATTTAAGCGGTGCGTCTGTGATAACTGCGCCAAGGTAGATGGCAGCGCCATATTGCCTGGTGACCACGTTGCCGGACAGGCCAAATGTACCCAGGCCCGCGGCCACGGCGCCGAAGCGATGAGAAAAACTAGGCCGGGTGGAAAACGGGTCCAGGGAACGCCGGTAAGTGTTATTCGGAGGAACGGCCACCGCCTTGTAGCCCAGTTCTCGAATGAAATCGACCAGCCCTTTTGAAATGCGATGCATGCGCTGGCACGATTTCAGCTGTTCCAGATTATGAGGCCCGTGAGATTTCTTCGAAAGGAAGTCGTAGATGGCAGGTACGTTCATCGGCAGCGCCATGGAGATAATCGCCCTGGCGCCATGCAGCGCGTGGGTGGGGTCGAGAGAGGGAGGACCGTCGAACCGTCCTTCTCCTGCGATACCGACCAGCCCTACGCCGGCTTCATTTACGAATTCCTTAATTTTTACTTCCATATCACCCACGGCGCCAGTCACTCCTGCCAAATATCATTTGCCCTTGTTCTTCTTGTGTTCCTCGAACCTTCCCCTCAGGTAAGGCCAGCCGGGCGTGATACCTTCTGTCAAACTCATAGCCATCATAGTGTGAGGGGGTTGCCCGACATTCATACCACCGCCGGTCTTAAACAGTTTCTTATCAACTTTAAAAATCAGTTCTGCCGGCATCCCCAGGGCTATCTCAGTTTCGTGGGCAGCCGCCACCGAATGGTCGCCGAACCCGGGAATCACGATCTGCGGGATACCGGTCAGATAAGGTACGAACCCACCCTTCTGGCAGGACTCGCCAAATCCGGAGAAATCGGAAGAGGGAAAATCCTTGCCGTCGTAAACCATGGCGTGGATAAGGTGCATCATATTAAGGCTGTTGCCGTAGATAGTGACCGTATCGGGTATCAATTTGGCATCGTGCAACGGGGTGCACACAAAACCTGTGTAACCCTTCATTTTCTCCGGGTAGTTTTTGCCCCAGCGTTTAACGTACAGGTTCCAGACCCCTGTCTCCGCCTCCAGGTCCTTGTGCCAGCCCTGCAATATCTGGCTGTGGATGATCTCGTCCGCAGTGGCCTCTTCCCACAGATGCCAGGCAGTGGCCGCCGTGCAAAAATTGTCCTTCCCCGTCATAGCGATCGAGAAACCGAACCTTCTGGCATACGTGAAGGCCTGGCACAGGCTGGCCTGCTGGCCCATCGCGCTGGGTCTGATGCTTCCTTCAGGTATCTCCTCTTCGCTCCTGATGTACTTGACACCGA
This sequence comes from uncultured Dehalococcoidales bacterium, assembly GCA_964554375.1. Lineage (GTDB taxonomy): Bacteria > Chloroflexota > Dehalococcoidia > GIF9 > UBA5629 > CAIMUM01. Next base: position 15,797 of record CAZKOL010000016.1, on the reverse strand, counting down.
TTGGATAGGTAGCCAGGTGGAGTTTATCGTATACGCTTTTGCCTGCTTCTCTGTATTCTTCCAGTGTTCTCACTATCTAATCTCCCTTAACGTTATTCTTGCTTAAAAGCGCCTCCTGCAGCATGCGCACCGCAGTATCCTCATACCGCGATATGTCCACGTTCCGCCACAGCAGACAAAGCTTGGATATCCATTGTACGAATCCAGCGGTTAACTCAGATGCGATTACCGGGTCGTAATCCTGCATATCACCTTTGGCCACACGCTCGCGGAAAAAAAGCCGCAATATCTTTTGTCCTCTGGGATTCTCGATGGCCGCGCCACTGGCATTCAGTCCCAGCCGCAGGTCAAGCAGCTTCAATAGATCACGCTCGCTGGAAGCCACGGCCAGGCCGGCATGTACCGCGTCTTTTATGGCTGCGCGGGGGTCGGGGTTCTGCAGTGCGGGAAGCAGGGCATCGGCAATCCTCTCCTGGTAACGGTCGCACAGGGCATCCAGCATGGCGTGCTTGGATTTAAAGTAAAGGTATACCGTACCCTTGGCTACCCCGGCAAGCTGAGCAATCTCTGCCACGTGCGCCCTTTCATAGCCGTTTTGCTTGAACACTTCGCGCGCGGCTTTCAATATATCTTCACGCCTGTTGGGATCGGCGGGCTTAGCCATAACCTTCACCTCACCCGCTTGATGCTGGCTTCCACGTCTATACCCTCACGCAGTGAGTACATGGCCAGCGTATCGCGGGCCATAATCTCCAGACACTCGTCGAGTATGGCCTGATCAGCATCACCGATATCCACTTCCATTTCCACCTGGATTTCATTGATACGGGTCCGGAGTACGGAATCCTTCTCTTTATTGGACGCAGCCTTGCCTGTCAACGATTTGATCTCGGCGCCACGTTTTATCAGGTCTGATGCCAGCGTTGTAGCCACGCAACACAACGCAGCGGCATTCAACAACCGGTTGCCCCAGTGCTTGCGTCCCTCCTGAGAAAGATCGCTGTTATTAATATGAAAGACCGGCACGCCCTCCGGCGTCATGGTGAATAGGTGCCCGTTGCCACCATCCCTGCGGTACTCAACAATACAATCTGTGAATTCCATTAGACCTCCTGCGTCAGCGGTGCGGCTGATTAAGCCGCACCGCTCATTATTTTAATCAGCCGGCTCAGGCACATTCGTGTTTATCCCAGGGCTGGCGTTCACCGCGCTGAAGCGCGATCTCCATCCTGGCCAGGCCGGCCTTCATCTTGCCTATCTCGTCGGATTTGAAGTCGGGGTTCCTGAAGGCCTGGTAGAGCACAGCGCCCTCTGCCATCGGCGGCAGCGGCAAGTCCATCAGGTAACAGATAGTTGGCACTATGTCCACCAGGTTGCAGGTCCGCTCCAACCGGAATCCTTTCTTGATGCCCGGCCCGGTGAAGGTCAGCAGCGCCCTCAAATTGCCGACACCCCATTCGGCGGCGGGCAGGATGTTGGCGTGCTGTCCGGAGAACCACGGGTAAACCGCGTAAACCACATCACCGACATGGTCGCCGTAAAGGCCCAGGATGCGCGCATCCTGCTTGGTCAGCGCAAGTGAAATCGGGCGCTTGCCCGTCGCAGGGTCCACATAGGTGAGCAATGCATCGATGATCTGCTGCTGCACTTCGTTGTAATCCCCGGGACCCACGATTCCTTCGGGATCGCGTCCCTTGAGATTGATGTATACATAGATGGCACGCTGCGGGAAACACTTGGATTTATTAACGTCGGGCGCCTGGAAGGCTACCCTGAATTCATCGATCAATCCCTGCGCACGTCCTTTTATATCGCCGACGTTGGCGAAATCAACCTGCTTTTCAGACAGCACTGTCAGTCCCGCCGGGACCAGCATCTTAAACGGATCGATGTTGGGGCCATCCGGCACCGCACCGTGGTCAGAGACGGTGATAACCAGGGTATCCTTGTCCAGTACCCCCAATATCTGTGCCAGCATTTTATCCTGTGCCTGGTATATCCTCAGGTGCGCATCCCAGGCCGCCTTCAGCTTGTCTTTGTCTTTATTAAGGTCAGGGTCCATCTCGGTCAGAATCATGTGGTAGGCCCAGTCGGGTGAATGCGCATGCATGAAGAACAGGTCCCATTCATGTTTGGTCAGCAGGGCGCAGGCGCAATCAGCCAAGTACTGCGAGTGGAATTCATTGATCTCCACGAAGGTATTAAGGTCATACCATTCCAGCGCGTAGCCCATTATGCCGCCTGAGTTTCCGGTTATTCCTTCCGCTGAAACCAGCTCAGACATAATCTCAGGCGGGTTGCTTAACCCTGTCTTCGGGCCGATTGAGCTGACATACAGCCTGAAATCCTCGGCATCGTCGCTCAGTTCGATCAGCTTGCAACGGAAGAACCCTTCTTCTTCCTTGCCATCTGACATCTTCAGCTTTATAAAGATTGCAGGGCTCCATTCACCGACCGGGATGGTGCAGAAAGCGTCATTAAAATCCCTGGTCGGCGACAGCATCGCCCTGTCGTAGCCTTTATCTCCCGATTGGCGGGCCAGCACATACCAGGTCGTGGGCGCTACAGGAATTTCCGCATCACGGAATTCCATTTTGGCTTCCAGTTCCAGCGGGTCGCTCTCTTTTTTAGGCAGATTCTTCCAGCCCTTCGCTTCAGAGAACTTACCTTTTATGCCCCTGGGATAGAAGCCGGTGGTTATCAGCATATCATTGCTTAACCTAGCCCGGTTGAACATAGCAGGCATATCATTACGGTGCTCTCCCAGCGCCAGTCCCCTACCGCCGACCACAATGCCGTTCTTCATCCTGGAGGGCCAGGAGCCCGGGTAGTTGAATACGATGCATTTCTTGCCCGCCTTATCGGCGGTGTCCCACAGATATTCCGCCTCGCAAAGCTGGCTGTCGAAGGCCTGTATACAGTTGGTGTTGACCGGGGTTGTCCCCGGCTTGTGGTAGTGGAAATCGGTTATGCCGTGGGTCCCCGGCCAGGCGCCGGTGGCGATCGATGCCCAGTTGGGCGGCGTCACGGTGGGGTACGGTACAAGACAGTTATCCGCAATCACGCCGGTGTCGATGAGTCTTTTAAACGTGGGAAGATAACCGCCTTTAATGTGCTTTTCTATCAGGTGCGGTAATGCGCAGTCAAGCCCGATTATTGCCGCTTTCTTTGGTACGTTTGCCATTTCATTTCTCCTTAATCTTAATTATTGCTTTTATTATTGTTCTTACTGCTCACTTCTCGGCATAGACAAGGTCGCTGCACCTGGCACTATCCTCAAAGTAGTACTTGACCAGGATTAGATTGGTCACTATTGTCAGAGCAAAAACCGGGATTGTCCAAATAAGTCCCCACTGCAGCCCGGATGCCCCCCCGCCCAGGCGGTCGGATATGGCGCCGACTGCGACAGTACCGAGAGTAGCGCCCAGTAGCTGCATCACCAGTACGGATATGCCCAGGGCTGTCGACCTCAATCCGGGCGTTATAACGTCATTAACGACGGTGAACCCGACCGGCAGGTTCAATGCTACAAAGAACGTGCCGGCCGCCAGCAACGCCAGGAACAATTCAACAGGCTGGCCGATGCTGACAAAGGCAGCCCCTAAAAATATCAGCGCCAGAAAGACTGTCAGCGTCATGAACAGCGGACGTCCGCTTTTATTACGTTTCTGCCAGCGGTCAGCTATGAATCCACCCAGCGGGGCTAGGAGCAGTACCAGGGAAACCAAACCGTAACTCCGGCCTGCCTCTGCCGCAGTCATATTGTATGCACGCATCAATATTGTCGGTGTCCAGACCGTCACCGCAACGACAGTGGTCAAGAAAAAGATGCCGCTTATAGTGGTCAAAAGGTAAGATTTACACTTGAATATATCAGACCAGCTCTTAAAGTATTTTTTACTTAAGACAGCTTCCCCCTGTTCCTTGACCGTTTTGTAGTCGGGCAGGAATAAAACAATAACTGCAAGGATTATCCCGGGGATACCGAAGACATAAAAAGGCACGCGCCAGTCGCCCGTGGTAGTGAGCAGCCAGCCGCCAAGCACCAGGCCGACGACCATACCCAGCTGGCTGAAGGCAAAGAAGATTCCCAGTATCAATGACCGGATTTCCTTGCGGAACGAAACAGATAGCCAGGCCTGTCCCACGGGGGAATAGCCGGCTTCACCGGCACCGACCAGGAACCGGGCCACCAGCATCTGTCCCATATTCACACAAAACGCAGTGGCCAGGGTAGCCGCGCTCCAGATCACAGCCATGACCGTTATGACCTTGCGGCGCGCCCACCTGTCGCCAAAAACGGATGCGGGGATGGTGAGAATCGCAATGCCGGCCGTGAGTACGGCAGCCAGGCTGCCTGCCTGAGCGTCAGTGAGATGAAGGTCTAACTTGACCGCCTCGAGTACCACGCTCATGATCGACCGGTCTGAGAAGTTGATAAGCCAGAGCAATGACAGTATTATCAGGATGGTTATTGCTGAACCCCCACTGACCTCGAACTTTTTCTCTTCCAAGCTTTTACTCCTGCTATTTTACTAACCGGTTCCTTCAATTATTAATGGCATCTGCATCCACATATCTCCCCTGTTCATTTATGCCTTCTTCTTCACCGGTATTTCGGTTGAGCAGGGAACCCCTGCCGAGCACAATCCACATCCGTAAATAAAGATGTGATAATGCTTGTTACAGTAAGCCAGGGATTTGGATACCCGCTGATAACAGGTTTCCTTGTCATGTCCATCCTCATCAATAGCCTTAACCGGGCATTTTGCTGCGCATTTCAGGCATTTAACACCGTTGTGGTGCAGGCAGTTGGCGTGTATGTTTTCCGGCCGGGCCCGGTCAGGCTGCAGCCGCAGGTTGACGATGAAGCTGCCGCAGCGGTGTACAGCGCCCTTTTCGGTAATGAGAAAGTCGTGCATGCCGAATGTGCCTAAACCGGCTGCGTAGGCTACATGCCGGTGCGACCAGGGCGATGCCCAGCCCACTTCAGGATAACGCTGCTTTCTCATCAAAGGCGTCACATCCGGAGCTACCGCCAGCACTCCCCTGCCCATCAGGTAGGTCACTATCTCCCTGACCATGGCCTGGCTGAATATCTCGCCCAGCAACCGGGTATGTGCCCAGCGCTCTGACGGCCACTCTGCCATGGCCGCGTTCTCCAACCTGGTCCTCTCTGTTATCGGCATTACGAAAGACACCACGCTCAGATCGCTTGCATTAGGAGCAGGGACGCCGTTATTACCAGCCTGCCAGGCCATCCATTCCTGCGGCGTCAGGTGGTGAGGCCCGATGATTTTCTTGTATTCCAGGAAAATAGGGTCATCGCCGCGTACGAAGCCTACCAGCGGCTTATCAAATATCCTTTCGCCTGTAAAAGGGTACTCCATGGCGTTGAGCGGATGTTTCTCTATTTTTTCTGTGATGGTGTCTGCGAACCATTTCTCATCCAGCACCGTGGCACCAGGGGCGGGCACATACTTCGTATTTAATTTGGGCTGCCGCGGATGTCCTTTCCCTTTCATCTCACCAACCGCGTTTTTAATGCCCCTGATATCGGTGATAAAAGATAATCTCCTGTAGCCTTTTGGTGCGGACATATTACACACCTCCCACAGTCAGCAAATTCACTCCGGGAATATCGTCGGCACTTCCTGCGTCGCCGCCCCGAGCTCGCGGGCAGCGCCGCCTGCCCGCATGATCTTGCCGATATTGCCGGTCAGCTTCAACTGCCGGGTCAGCAGCGCCTGTGTTGAATCAAGTTTCTTCTCCCTGATTTTTTTCCAGATGGCCAGGTTACCGGCAATGGTAAACTCCGGCTTATATTTGTCCTTGTTCTTTTCCTCAACGATTTCCGCGCTCCTGCATTTGCCGTGCCAAAGGTCAAGGTACATGTACTTTCTTTCAGTCACCGAACCACCCGGTTCCAGTATGAAATAGAAATCCCCCTCCCAATCCCTGGCTGCCTCCTCGTATTTCTTGCTCCCGTTGATGGCCGCTACAAAAGCATCCAGCCATGCCTGGCTCCCAAACTCATACATCCGTCACCTCCTGCTTAAGTTCATCTGTTATCACTTATTTCTTCAACAGGCGGGCCTCACCACACCTGCATAAAACCCTGTCTCCCCACCCAACCAGCACACCGAATGACTGACCGTCAGTCAGTCACTTATTATAATACTTTATTTTTGCCTGTCAAGTGCCCTGCGACAATCTGTTTGTGCAATTTTAAGTTACTGCCCGCCGGGTTCTTTTTCGATGCTTCTACGCCCGTTCTCTTAAAAGTGGAATCAGCCACCACTGCCATAGGGGCGCCACATAGCGCCTTCTGGGTCTCTTATCTTCGACGGCCTTCACGATCTGCCTGGCTATGCTGGCCGTATCCTTCAACTCCGACCTTGTGATCATACCCTCTGATTTCTTGATGACGTCCATGTGACTCTTGTAAAGTACGCTGCCGTCTATCCATTCGTACTTCTTGCCGATGTTCTTCTGATTGAACTCGGTGTGATAGCCCCCGGGATTGACCATGATGACGTCAATGCCAAAGGGTTTCAGCTCGGTCCGTAATGAAAATGCCACGCTCTCAAGGGCGAACTTTGACATCCCGTACGGAGCCAGGAAAGGGGTAGGCATGAGGCCCGCCATTGAGCCGACAAAAATAATCCGGCCGCTTTTCCTTTCCGCCATGCGCGGAATGAATTTGCGTGTAAGCTCCAGGGCGCCGAAAATATTTACGTCCAGGACGCGTTTAATCCTCTCCAGGTCGATCTCGGCCAGTGGACCGGAATCGCCGATGGCGGCATTATTTATCAATACGTCTATGTCCCACCTGCCTGCTTTCTCCCTATCTGCAGCATCCGTGACATCGAGTTTCTCAACGGTCACTTTCGCCGCACTCTCCCCGAAAGCGGCCTTAACGCTCTCAATCGACGCCTCGTTGTGCACGGTAGCATAGATGCCGTGTCCCCTGGCAGCCAGGCGCCTGGCGGTATCAAGCCCGATGCCGCCTTTGCATCCGGTTATCAATATTTTCATATCTTCGTCCTCCTGCGCGGTATCTCCAAATTTGCCCCGGCCATCTGCTTACACCTTTCCTTAACTAATTCACCATCAGAGTTGAAAGTCCAAGCTGTTGGAGAGAATGTATTCGCAGGTGTCTTTCATGCCAGTATTTATTTACCTTCCTGCCCCTGCCGGGCCAGCTCCTTCTGATAGGCTTTCCATCCCGGGCACCAGGTAGTGTGCCAATTCCATAGCCTGCTCATCAGAGCTTTGGGATTTTTCTCAGCCTTCGCTTTCATCGGGCAGGTCGCGCAGCGTGACTTCATTTCGTTTGCCTCCGGATTTTCACTTTATTGGTGTTCGCTCTATGAACTTTAATATTCCGTCCGCTACCTCTTCTCCCTTATCCTCCTGCAGGAAATGCCCCGCATCCTTTATTGTTATTTCCGGCTGGTCTTTAGCCGTTGGGATCAGGTTACGGAAAAAGACATCTCCACCCTTCGTCACCGGGTCTTTGTCGGAAAACATCACCAGCACGGGCTTTTGCCAGGTCTTCAGGGCTTTCCTGGCATCGTTCATAACTTTTGCGCCCGGGTCATCCTGGCTTACGGGTACCATCAGCGGCCACCTGGCCGCGCCGGCCATATACCTGGCATCGGGGAAAGGTGCATAATACGCTTGCTTAATTTCAGGTGGTAATTTCTGCGCAAATCCCATACTAAAAGCGATATCCAGCAGTTTCTTCGGCTCTTTCTCGCCCATCTGGTCTGCCGCCGCCCTCCACTGCATGAAAGCCTCGGGCACATTGTCGCCGTTAGGTAGGCCGGTATTCATTATCACCAGCCTGGCAAAGCGGTCCTTCAAGATAGTGGCAACCGGCAACCCGATAAGCCCACCCCAGTCCTGGCATACCAGTGTAATATTGCGCAGATCCAGCTTCTCGATCAAACTCGTTAGCGTGTCCATATGCATTTTTATGGAGTATTCTTCCCTCTCGGTGTATTTATCCGACTTGCCGAAGCCGATGAAGTCCATGGCAACAGCCCTGTGCTTCTTTACAAAGATGTCTATCATCTTGCGGTACAGGTACGACCAGGATGGCTCGCCGTGCGCACACAGTATTGGATCACCCTTGCCCTCGTCCACGTAGTGGATCCTCATCCCCTTTATCTCCATATAGTGCGGCCTGTACGGGTAACCAGATAAATTATTAAACCTATCGTCCGGTGTACGTATGACTGGCATTTTACCTCCTCTTCGACTGCTTATTAATGCCCTCTGGTCCTCTGCATAATAAACCGAACCATCCTAAACCCAATCACATATATTCCACTATTCTATATAGGCAATTGACTATTTTCAAAATATAGGGTAATCTATCAATTGTTCGTTATATAACGTTTGTTCGATGATAGTAACATGTCCAAGAGCGCATTGTCAACTGCTGTGAGGACGTTCAGTTCGAATAACGGACTGGTTGAGGAGAGGCGCCGGCAGATCATCCAGGCGACCTTACATCTGATCGCCACCAGGGGTATTCAGAAAACCAGCATCAGGGAAATAGCTGCTGCCAGTGAGATGACCGTAGGCAATCTTTATCACTATATCGGTACACGTGAGGATATTATTCACCTGGCCTTTAACCATGGCATAGACCAGGTACGCAAACTGATAAAAGAGATCGATGAGCTGTGCGAAACCCTTGAACCGCGGGAAGCGCTCCAGACTGCCATAGACCGCTACGTCAGATATCACCAGGCTAACTGGGAGGGCACCGTTTATATTTACAAGGAAATGGGCAGCCTGTCGCCATCCCTGCGATTGCCGGTGATTGAAATAAATTCTCTTATGCACGATCTGTTTATCCGCATATTGCAGAAGGGCTGCAAAACCGGAGTGTTCAAATCATGCGATATCAACCTTGTCGCCAGTACTATAATAGCTATGGGCGATATGTGGGCGCTTAAGCGCTGGCAGTTTAAGAAGAACTACACTCTGGACAAGTATATCGCCAGTTTTAACGAAATGATACTGGCGATGGTCAGTGAGACCTGAACAAAATATCACAGGAGGTTTCTTGCATGCTCAGTTTAGAAGAAAACATTAAGGACTTTGCCAAAAAAGCCGGCGCTGCGCTGGCAGGCGTTGCCGGCCCCGACCGCATGGACGGACCTGCTTCGCTCGACCCGGATTATATCATGCGGGGCGCCAAATCCATCGTGTCCGTTGCGATACCCCTGGATGTCAATGCCATATACGACTTCTTCGGCAAGATATCCCCGGCGCCTCACAACATCGACCAGGCTATCAAGAATCAGCGCGCGCACCGCATCGCCAGGGAGATCGCCGATTATCTCATTAGTCTTGGATATAAAGCCAAATCCGTTCCACCCAATAATACGTACCGCCGGAGCATAGACCCGTTCATGGTGCGGCCAACTTTTTCTCACCGTTTCGGCGCACTTGTGGCCGGGTTGGGCGGTTTCGGACTGTCGGGCAACCTGGTTACCAAAGAGTACGGCGCCTGCATCGTACTGGCTACGGTTGTCACCAATGCCAAACTTAAATCAGACCCTGCTCAGCCGGCGCGCTTCGTAATGGACAACCGCTGTAAGACCTGCAAGCTTTGCGACAAGTCATGCACCATGGGCATGTTCCGGGATGACGATGAGGAATACCTGCTCATCAACGGCGAGTTGCATGCCCGGGGCAAGCGCGATAACCTTGATTTCTGCAATGCCCCTTGTTTTGGGTTGCACGCCCTATCCAGGGATAAGAAATGGACCAACTGGGGGCAGCACTGGATCAAAGAGTGGATGGATGGCCAGCCTGACCCTAACAAGAGGCAGGATATCCGGGCAGCATATATGCAGGTGGGAGGCAGAACAGGCGACAGCACGCTCCGCTTCGATGTCATCAGGCACGTTGCCAGGAACCTCTATCCCCGGGAAAAAATCGAGGATTTCCTGCCGGATTACCAGCACCTGCCTGAAAGTGAACAGGAACGCCAACGCATCATGGTGCAGACGTATGAGTATATGGGATTCAAGGGACTGGACAAAGACCCCAACCTCATCACCTGCTCACAATGCATGATGGTCTGTGGCTGGGACTTCGAGGAAACCCAAAAACGTTATGACATGCTCAACAGCAGCGGCTATGTGGTGCCTGACCCCAACTGGAAGATGATCCATGTGGACACTTACGAGGAGGCCGTCGCGCTCAAAGAGAAATACAAGCGCCGTGTGCATCCGGCAGAGATGATGAAAGACGCGCAGGCGTCGGGAAAACTGTGGTTCAAAGACTACTTCGGCTACGAGCCCGTGGGAGAGTTTAAAGACCTTGTCTACCGGATTAAGGTCAAGAGCGCCTGTGCCAAAGCCGGGCTCAGGGGCAAGGAGGCGCTGGCGCCCCTTCTGCTTAACCCGGCCTATCTATCTTCAATGATCTTCCCGCAGAAGAAAAAGAGGAAAAAGAAGCCGGTCACTATGAGCTAATTCTGATGTGGACGGGGCTTAGGCCTCGTCCTTTTTTGGGCGTGGCTCAAGCTACGCCCAAACATTTTGAACTGTAATTGATTTGCTACGAGGACTATATACAAAATTAATATGAGTGGAGGTAAGTATAATGGCGAAGTTAACTGACGCTATGAAAGCTGTGATCGCCGGCAAGTAGGCCAAAGACCCCGCCATCTACGACCTCAAATGGGTGCTGGCCTCCACATTCGACCAGGAGAAAAAGAAAAAGCGTCTGGACACATCCAAAGATGCTGCCCGAGATTGTCTGGGATTCTTTAAGCAAAGCGTAGCATGGGTTTCGATTAGGTAATTATATGAAGAGGTGAAGTTATGACTGAATTATCGGATTACCGGAAAGCGGGAGTAGAGCTATATGAGCGACTGCACCTGTCGACATACCCGGTGGCTCTTAAATATATACGGGAGGAGTCAGAAATACCGCCGAAAGCTATCAGGCCTTCCCAGTCGGGACAAAAATGGGCTCTTTGCCAGGCAATCACTTATTCGCGCAGGTGGGGATGGACCGTAGCTATGACGGCTGACGATAACTTCTGCACCCCTGCCACAGCCTCGCACAGGTGGGTCGATGTTTCCGCCGAAGATCTGCTGCAGAGCCAGCTTTTCCAGGCCTGGCACAAGGATGTGGAAGCGGAAAAGAAGCGGCAAAAGCACGGCCTTGACCAGGTCGGCCGGGAAAACCTGACGAAGATGAATCAATACCATGGTTTTATCTGTGCGCCCGTGGCAATTGCCCCGTCAATTCCCGATAGCCTGCTGGTTTTCGGCAACGGGGAGAATATCAACCATATCGTCCAGGCCTTAACCTACGAAGGTGAAAACTACCCGACATCAACCTTCGAGGGCTTCGGTGAAACCTGCATAAAAGGCGGCCTCGTGCCCTTTATAACCGGGATACCGCAGATAGTGATACCGGGCATGGGAGATCGCACTTTTTCCGGTGTTTATGACTATGAGATCGCTCTCGGCATGCCTGCCAGCCTGCTTTTCGTCGCGGTTCAGAACTTATTTAAATCCGGCGGCAGGCTCAATTTGGGCAACCCGGTCAGGACTCTGCTGGCAACCGGGATCACCGAAAACATCACTCCCGGTTTCAAATACCTGCGAGAGAAGATCGACAAAGGCTAAAGAATCTGGGAAAAATAGCTGACAGCATAGCTGATGAATCAATTCAGGGACGGCGCCCGGTGCGCCTTGCCGGATGGAGCGATTTCAAGGCTGGGTCTACAGGTTTTGCCAGGCTTGCAGCCCTCTTTGTCCCCAGTGCAATAGCCAAAGCTGCCTCCTGGCACCTCTGTATATACTGCTCCAGCGTATACTTCTTCCTCAGGTGCCAACGCTTCAGTGCCCACATATGTTCCAGCATCAATATCTGGTAGGCAGCCAGCCCCGTGTCTGCAACTTTGAACTCCCCGGCCCTGCATCCTGCCTCGATTATCTTCTTTATCAACTCGTTTGACTTGTATTCCTGCTCGATGATCTGGCCGAGCTGCCTGCGCCCCATAGTCTTGGATTCCCGGTACCAGAACAGCATCATGTCCTGAATGCTGTCGATTAGCGTCAGCCCTTCCTTTATCTTGAGCTTTAACGCCTCCGTGCTGGATATCGCCGGCAACTGGCTTCGTATCTCCTCGTCATACTCCTCGAACGCGCGGGTGGTCATCTCTACGAACAGGTCAAATAAGTCCTCCTTGGATTTCACGTAGTAGTACAGGTTGGACTGGCTCAGGCCACAGGCCTGGGCGATCTGCCGCGTGGTGGTCTGTGCATAGCCGTTCTTATAAAAGAGCGCTGCCGCCGTCCGCAGTATCTGCTGCAGGCGTTCGTCTTTATGTATCCGCTTCTTAGTGCTTACTGCCATCTATGTGCATCCTCATAATTTATGTACGCCCGTATCTATCTGCTTCTTGATGCCCGCCGTCAGCGGTACGTACTCTACCGCGCCAGGCAACAGGACATAAACCGGGTCGCCAATTTTATTTATATCGTAGCCTTCCTGTTTCAATTGCTCCTTCTTGAACTTCATACTGGGCGTCTGCTCCAGCTCCTCTTTAATCCTGATAAACCGGGGAACAGCGAAATCGGCAAGTTCCCTTTTCAATGTCCGGGCTAACGATTTAAAGTTGAAATTCGCCAGCCCCGTATTCAGCAAAACAATGGCAGCCATACCTGCCATGCCATCGGTATTGGGGATCATGACACCATATACGGCCGACATATATATCTGCTGACAAGAATCAAGCACGGACTCCACCTCTGTGGTTGAAACGTTCTCCCCATGCCATCGATAAGTATCGCCCAGCCTGTCGACAAACTGCCGGTGGCCGAAGCCGATGTTGCGCATTATGTCGCCGGTGTTAAACCAGCAGTCGCCCTTAACGAAGACATCACGCAGTAGCTTCTTTTCGGTCTCTTTCTTGCTCGTGTACCCCATTAGTGGCTCAGATGCGGATACCTCGAACAGCACCAGTCCCACGTCGCCGTAATCGCATTTCTCCATGAATCCATCCTTATTTCGTACGGGCCTGTCTGTATCCGTGTTGTACTTCACCACGGCATTATTTTTCACGGCGCGGCCGATGGTGCAATCGAAGTTATACTGATTGACGAAACCGCTGGGCAGCTCCGCCGCGCCATAAAACTCATTTACAAAAGGTATATAAAAGCGCTTTTTAAAAGCCTTCCAGATCTCCGGGCGCAGACCATTGCCAAACATCCCTACAACTGGATTAGCCGCGTCATCCGGCTTTGCCGGCTGATTCATCAGGTAACGGCATAACTCTCCGACATAGCAGAAGCGGGAAGCCCTGAACTTGCGGGTATCGTTCCAAAAATGACTCGCACTGAACTTACGCCTGATTGCAACAGCGGCGCCGGCCAGTACCGCGGGCGGCCAGCCAGCCACCAGCGCAGTGTTATGGAAGAACGGCAGCGGGATATAAATGGTATCGCTCTTCTGCAGATCCATTGTCATCTGGAAGGCGTGAGCGTTCTCCACAAGTGTCTTGTGCATAACTATGGCCGCCTTGGGCATGCCTCCCGTCGTTCCAGAAGTGAAGACCAGGTGGCAGGGATCGTTTATACCCACTTTCGCTGTCGTTAGTGGATTATCCGCGGAAGCATCCTTGACTGCTTCACCCAGGTCGATCATCCCCTCGGGCGCAGGTGTAATCCCACTGTCCGGCAGATAGTATTTGCGCAGACCGTCCACACTCTCTATCTCAGGTTTCGCTGCCTCGAACAAATCCAAATACTCTTCGCCCACGATGATAGCCTTAACCGGGTTGATTTTTATGGCATAGGCCAGCGTCCTGCCCTTCCAGCCGGTGTTCAACATGGACGATACAGCGCCTATTTTGGCCGCCGCCACGTGCAGTTGCAGCAGCTCCGCGCGGTTGGCCAGCAGCATGCAGATGATATCCCCCTTTTTGATACCGCTCTCAAGAAAATAGTTGGCGTAGCGGTTGGCCCCCTCATTAAATGCCCGGTATTTGATATGCGGGACAATCACCTGAGATAGCCCTACCGGGTCGTCCCTGTCGTCCCATTTCACAGCGATCCTTTCCGGGTATTCGGCGGCCGCTTGCTCATGCAGCACCCCCCAGCTCATACCGCCTTCTTGTTTGGCCTTCCTGATTACCTCCACAAAGCGCTGGTAGAAGACCTGCGGCGGATACGGTTCCATGGTATTTATGTAGTCCATCTGCCGCTGGAACTCCCCGGTAGAGATAACATATCCCTTCTTCGGCTGGCTGTCTGCTGTCATTGCGCCTCCCGCTCGAATATATTTAACGGTTCCTGCCCAGCTTATCGTGGCTGGTTATCCAATCGCTGGTGCCGTCCTTATTCACACGCATGGCGCCCATCAGCGAAAGCTCACCGGCCAGAGCAGTGGCTGCCACAATCTCGGCCAGTTTCTTAGCCTTGCCTTTGCCGTAGCAGTCCATCAGTTCAAGGCATTCACGCTGGGTAGCCAGCCCCGTGCCTCCGCCATAAGTGGCCACGATCAAGGCGGGGATAGTGATTGAAAAATAGAAATCGCCCTCCCTGGTGCACTCGCTATAGGTTATGGCAGCCGCACCTTCGGCTACGTTAGCCGCATCCTGACCCGTGGCAATGAAAAGCGCAGTGATCCCGTTGGCAGAATGACTCCCGTTATTATTGGCACCGGACATGTAACCTCCCAGGCAACCGATATTGTGATAGAGTTCGAGCCTCCTGGGAGACTGATTCAGTTGCTCCCGCATGATATTTTCCGGTACTCTGACTTCAGCTGTGACCCTTTTGCCCCTGGTCCTCAACACATTAATGGTTGAATGTTTTTTATCCGTTGAGAAATTGCCGTCTATCATGTAGCGCCTTACAAGCGGATGCACTTTCCTTATCCACTCACAGGCTGTGAAGGTGGCCTTGCCAGTCATGTTCTGCCCGGCTGCATCGCCGGTGGTGTAATCGAAGCGAGTGTAGACGAACCGTCCGGCATGGTACTGCTCGATAGCGATGAGCTTGCCCACGCTGGTGGTGCCCTCGGCCTGCTCTTTGATTTGCGCGAAGTTCTCCTTCAACCAGATGCCGAAGTCGCGGGCGTCGCGGGCATTTTCAAATATAAAAACCGGGGCGCGCTGCATTGCTTCTTCCTGTACCGTGGTAATTGCACCACCGCACTGTTTGATTATCTTCATGCCCCGGTTATAGCTGGCAACAAGCGTGCCCTCGCAGGTCGCCAGGGGCACATAGAACTCGCCGCTGGCATATTCCCCATTTACCAGCAACGGCCCGGCCAGTCCAATGGGCACCTGGGCTATGCCGATGAAATTCTCGATATTCCCCGGCAGTATAGCCGGGTCAAAAGAGTATTTATTGATATGCTTTAGCTTAACACCGGACTTGTCCTCCAGGAACCGCTGACGTTCTTGAATGACATCGCTTGAATAATCATCGGTTTTTGATCTTGGTATTGTGCTATCCATTTAATTGCCTCCAGTAGTAGACATTTGTTCATATCGCCGATTAATTGTGTCCGTTCAAGACAAAGCACAAGCCCAGAAAATTTGTTATATCGGTCGATCGAACAAATTATAAATCTGCGTAGAATCAAGTGTCAATAAACGTATATGGGCTCTGTTCATCTTGCAACCGTGTTGATAATGATTTACTATGTAGAGCAGTTGTGTCCGTCAGATAAATAACCATCTAAAGGGGTGCAAGATGAGCGAAACCGCTACTCCCGCCAAGACTGAACAGAAAAGAGCGATA